>PFHO01000063.1:0-1904 GCA_002782345.1 Candidatus Moranbacteria bacterium CG_4_8_14_3_um_filter_34_16 | reverse complement strand
TCTCAAATGTCCGCCAGAAGGTCTTTCTTCTATTGGAGCTTCTTCTCGATGGGGATAACCGGAAAAATTATTTTCTTTTCTTATCCCCAAATCGTCCATCGCTTGTAAAATTTTTTCTTCTCCTATATGCCCTGTGTCTTCTACTCTCATTTTTCCTGAAACTCCCCATCTTGCGCAATAATTGGTATTCATACAATCAATATGATCAATAACATTTTCTTTAAGCAAATCAAGAGCGAAATGCGATCCTCCCCAATGAATGAAAAAAGCGTCCAAACCTTTAGCAAGCGCAATATAATCATGGCGAGAGCTTCTGATAGCTCCGATTTCCTTTGGAATATTGCAAAGATAAACTCCCAAAAGACGCGTAACTGAAGAAGTGTAAGCCGGCATTTCAATCACCATATCCGCTTCGGAAAAACCGGCTGCCGGACGAGCCTGAACATCTGCCGGTTGCATTACCGCCACCGGACGTTTGTTCCAATTTTCACAAGATAATCCCGAGATAGGACTCACCGGACCATTATTGACTGCTGGAGAATTTTGAGATGATTCATTTTCATTCAGTTTGATTTGCTTGACATTTTTAGCGTTAGACTGACGCCAAAAAAACCAACTCACAGAAACTAAAACAATCGCCACAAAAAAAACAATCATTTTTTTTCTTTTTTCCATAGTTTATTTTCAGGATTAGCGCGTTTTTTAAAAAAAATATTGACAATAACATAAATATCTTGCAATTTTCACCGAACCAATAAAAATTATCTTATTGATTCCACCGGTTTATGTCATAATAATTTTAAAATACGCAATTCCTATTTTTAGTTTTTTTATTTTTGACATTTTGCACAAATAAACACGCTTCTTTGTCCCAGTGTTTTTCTCTGAATTATTGTATCACACTTTTGACATTTTTGCTTTTCTCTGTTATACACCTTCAAGAAATTTTGAAAATTTCCCGGAGCGCCGGCAGTATCACGATAATCCGAATCAGAAGTCCCGCGCATTTTCACAGCTTTTTTGAGAATCTTTATAATTGCGTCGTATATTTTATGCAAATCCTCTTGAGAAATTGACTTGACTGCTCGCTCTGGCAGAATCCCAGCTTGGAATAATATTTCACTGCGATAAATATTGCCAATGCCAGCAATCAAATTTTGATCCATTAAAAGAATTCCTATTTTTGCTTTGGGTTTATTTTTCAAAATTTCTTGAAATTTTCGAAATGTGAATTTTGGATTCAGTGCGTCAATTCCCAACGATTTTATTTCTTTCAAATTATTTACAATTTGCCTATCATCTAAAACAATTTTTCCAAACTTTCGCAGATCCGAAAATTCCAAAATTTTTCCGGACTTAAGATAAAATTTATGCCTTATATACTGATTAACCCGATCAAAAAAATAATTTTCATTTTTTGAATTTTGTAATTTGTAATTTTTTTGTTTTTTGTCTCTTGTCTCTTGTTTCTTGACTAACAGATGTCCGGTCATTTTTAAGTGAAGATAAAGCGTCTTTCCTCCAGAAAGATCCAAAAAAATATTTTTTCCTATTCTTCTCACACCCAATATTTTTTTGTTTTTTATCTTTTTTGTAAAATCACCCACCGTTTTTCCTCTGATAGATTTTCCCCAATCACTCCAAAAACCAGTGATCGTATCACCTTTAATTTTCTTATTCAAATCAGAAACAATAGTTTGAACTTCAGGCAACTCTGGCATAATTTTTGAAAAAAATTAAACTTTTTTCAGCTTATACAGATAAAGATTTTTTATTTTTTGTATCAGTCAACTGTTTTTTTGTCGCAATCTTTTTTAAATTTCCCCCCAGTTGTCGCCAATTTTCACATCCACTGTCAAAGGAACTTTTAATTTATAGACAGATTCCATAATTTCTTTTATTTT
>PFHO01000056.1 GCA_002782345.1 Candidatus Moranbacteria bacterium CG_4_8_14_3_um_filter_34_16 | reverse complement strand
TTATTGAAAATTTTACACAAATATTAATTAATTTGATGGTCTAGAGCCTTAAAAATATAGGTTAGAAATGTTACAAGTTGCAACTAAGTTTACTGAACAATAACACAAATTCATTTTTTGTCTTTTTCCAAGTTATCATCCTTTTTGAAAATTTTAGCTACATATAAACTAACCATCACCACAATCACGGTAAAAATGAAAGCATAAAAAAATTTTGCCCAAATTCCGTTTCGTTCCAGCGGAAAAAAATACTCAATCAGAGATTTAATCGCGTCATTCCATGCTAAACCGGCGACCAAACCAAACGCGGTTAAGATATATCCAAACATTTTTTCCGTTACTTTTTTGTTAATATTGCTAAGCTCATCTATTTTTTTCTCAATTTTTTCTTTTTTCATAATATTTTACTTTGTTTTAATCAATTAAAATAATTGTTTGATAAAAAATATTAAAAAATATTTCAATTTTTATATTTTTAGGACTTACGCGTTTGACAAGAAATTAATAATGATAATCTCTCTCGAGCGCTTCAATCTTAATTAAACTGGCAGAAATTAATTTAATTTCACACCTTACGCTTTATTTTAATGCAAGTGCGTAGATCATAATTTTACATTTTACATTCGCAATAATTTTCAAAAAACACATTAATCCCAGGTCTTTATAATAACACTGAAAAAAAATTCATCCAAATTTTACAATTTTCAAAACACTCATTAAATAAACAACTAGATTCTAATGTTTTTTACCGCAAGAGACGCCACCAAAGCAAAAGCATGATGTTTTCCAAAACGATTCAATTGATATTTTTTTTCTTTCCCTTGATAAGAAATACTCACTTTTTGTCCTTGCGGATTTTTTTCAATTTTGGCAATCCGCCATTCGGAGGAAAAATTTTGCTCTCCAAAAGAAACAACTTTCGCCAAAGTTCTCTTTGCCAATTCGCGAATTTTTATGTTGTCATAATTTAAAACCAACCAATCATTTTTGGAAATTTTTTCTGCTAGATATTCATATTCTTCAAACAATTCATCCATTCCGGAAAATAATTCCACATATCTTTGAGTTATATCGGTAATCACAAAAATTTTGGGACTCACGATGGAAAGCAAATATTTCATATCTCCTTTTTGAGAAATTCCAAACTCTAAAACCAAATATTTGGGAAATTTTTTTTGAAAAACCGCTTTCAAAGCTTCTATTATAGGAGATATCCAACCACGATATGAATTATATCCGCTGGAAACATTTAAAATCGCCAACGGTAGACCAATTTCCGTATTGAAATTTTTTGGATTGGCTCTAATGCTTTTTTTTTCTTTTTTAAAATTTCTAACTATTTCATCTCTTACAAAAGTTTTATTGATACTTCCGCAGACCGCCACAATTTTTGGTTGATGCAAAAATAAAACCGTTTTAGTGATATATTTCAAATAGTATTTAAGAATTATTTTGAAAAAAAATTTCATAAATAGAAATAAAATTTAAAAAAATTAGACTAATTTTTGTTTTTGAAGAAATTTTTTTATCCTTTTTAACGCTTCTTCCAACCCTTTTTGATTTCTCCCAAAATTGATACGAATATGATCTTCACCATTTTCTCCAAAAGCAATTCCCGGAACAACTGCCACATGAGTTTCTTCCAATATCCATTTGGAAAAACGCCATGAAAAACTTTTTTCTTCCGGAAACCCCATACTAATTTCTTTTTTAATTATTTTCGGAAAAATATAATAAGCACTCTGTGGTTTGATATAACTGAAAAAATTCTTCATCTCATCAAATTTTTGACAAACAAAATCTCTTTTTTCAGCATATTCTTTGTTAAAATTAATCACTTCTTTTTGCGCCATTTCCAAAGCGCCCATAGCGGCATATTGGGAAATAACCGGAGCGCAAGTTACCAATGAATCGTGAACTTTGATAATTTCCCGTATTACGCTTTCATCACTATGCAAATATCCCACTCTCCAACCAGTCATAGCATAAGATTTGGAAAAACTGAAAAAACGAATTACTCTTTTCCGCAATTCAGGAATTTCCGCCAAACTGAAAATTCTTTCCGAACGAGGAGGAAAAATAAAATCTTTATAAACTTCATCAGAGAGAAGAAATAAATTATGTTTTCTGGCCAATTCAGCCAAAGATAAAAGTTGTTCGCGAGAATATGTTGTTCCGGTAGGATTGTTAGGATTGCAATAAAAAATAGCTTTTGTGCGAGAAGTGATAGCTTCCTCAAATTTTTTCAATTCAAAAGCCCAACCTTTTTGCTCATTCAGAGAAACAAAGACCGGCTGACACCCGGAAAGCAAAATAACCTCTCTATAAGAAGTATAGGTGGGATCGGGAACAATAATTTCATCTCCCGGATTGGTAATAGTCAAAATCGTGGCTGTAATTCCTTCAATAGAGCCAGCGGTCACGATAATTTCTTTTTCCCAATCATAAAACATATTATCCCGGGCTAATTTAATTTCAATCAATTCTCTCAATTCCGGAATCCCCGGAGATAAAGAATATTTCGCCACTACTTTTTCTTGCAGAGCTTTTTCCACTCTTCTTTTGATGCATTCCGGGGTGTCAAAACCAGGGACACCTTGCGCCAAAGAAATAGTATCTGGAAATTGGGTCGCCATAATTTCCATTTGTTTAATAACAGAAAGACGCAAATTTTTGGTGCGATCAAACATTTTTTTTCTTATTATAATAAACTTTCTCGAGCTCACGCTCGGAGTTTTCACCTATTATAAGCTAGTTCGTCCGCCTATAACGAAATATCTTCATCTCTCGGGCTTATGCCCGAAGATTTTAGTTAGGAACTATTAAAAAAATTAACCTTCACTAAACTTTTCCTTATTAAATCATTTTAGTATTTTTTATAAAAAAAATCCACTCTTTATAAGAAAGTGGATAAAAAAACACTTATTAACGTTTTTTCATTTCTTATTTAGCTATTCTTCATTACCATCAGTTTCTTTTGCTGTATCTCCTGAATCCTCCGCACTCGTCACTTCCGGAAAAGCAGCTTTGAGCTTCTTGGCTGAAGCTTCCACACTGACTCTGAAAGTATTTTTAGCTTCTTGCATCGCTTGATTTCTTGTTTGGATAAGCGTTTGCATTTGCGTTCTATTTTTTTCAGCATTAACTTTAGCCACTTGAAATTTTTCTTTGCTACCCGCGAGAGATTTTTTCAAATCATTCTTGACAATTTCCGAATCCACGCCACTGGCACAATCAGACTTGGCTTTGGAAAAAGCCACTTTTTGAGAATCTAAGAAAGCGTTCACTTCTTGTTCCGTTTCTGTTTTTCTTTCGGTTTGAAGTTTTTTTACCTCAACGCGAAATTGAGAAATAGCCGCATCAACAGAAGTTTTTCTCGTCGCTAGTGCCGTTTGCAAACTTTTTTCAAACTCCACTACCGCACTTTTTTGTTCTTCAGTTTCAGCTTTTTCTTCCAACATTTCAAAATGCGCTTTTAGATTAGCTTCTTTCCTTGTTCTAATCTCCGCCATTTTTGTGTCCATCTGATCCAAATGATTTTGCCAATTTTGCAATCTCTCTTGTTTTTTTGCCTCAATTTGATTTTTATTCACAGAAGATTTTTGACCAATTTTTGATTCTAAAATTGAAAATTTTTCGCAAAAAGTGGTTTCCTTCGCTTTTTGTTTTATATCGTTTATTCTGCTATTCTCAGAACCGTTTTGTGCTAAAGCGACTGAGACAATCAATCCTCCCGCAAAAACTGTCAAAGCAAAAAAAACAATACATTTTTTAAAATTCACTTCCATCATAAGATTGGCCAAAATCATTTGTTTCTTGAGAATCGTTCACCGAACTGTTCGCTTGATTGTCTTCTTCTTCAATCAAAACATCTTCATCGGATGAGTCAATTGCCGAGTTAACAATATCATCCACTTTCCCCGTAGGTTTTGAAAAATTGTTTTCAGTTGGATTGGATTTGTTTTGAACTGTGCTTTTTTCCACTTTTGGTTGAGAATTTTCAGAAACAGGTTCTTTTTTTCCACAACCGGAAAAAATTATACCTGCAAAGAAAACTACCAGTAACACAGTTATCTTAGTTCTAGAAAACATACAATTTTAGCTTTTTAAATTAATTATTCAAAAACTAAAGGTTCGACCAATTCCTTTAGCGACCAAAAATCATTCCTATTTGAAACTTATATCTTTTACTATTAACTAAAAAAAATTATAGCATATTTTTCAAACAAAAAACAGTCCGTTATGGAACTGTTTTCTGCACATATCGCTAAAAAGTTTTTTTAGTTTTATTGTAACTTCCTTGTGGACGTTCTTCTCTAGGACGCGCTTCATTGACAGTCAACTTTCTTCCATCAATTTCTTTTCCGTTGAAAGTGTCAATAGCAGCTTGTGCTTCTTTGTCCGAACTCATCTCAACAAATCCAAAACCCTTGGATCTTCCAGACATTCTATCAGTGATGATAGTCGCTGATTCAACTGTTCCGGATTGAGCGAAAAGTTCTCTAAGAGAAGCATCAGTCATACCGTAGGATAAATTTCCTACGTATAATTTCTTTGCCATTTGTTTCACCTAATCTTAAAAAATTTACTTAAATTGCAAGGCGACCTTTCTCTTTTGCTCGTTCCTTACTTTTTTATTAGATAAGGTAAAACTTGCCCGAGAAGACTTACAATAAGATTATTATACACTTTAAAGTAAAAAAGTCAATGTCTTGTATAAGTCCACCCTATTTTGCACTCCTGAGGTAAATTAAAATGGGTCTTGTCTAGAACAGCAAAAAATGGCAAGCTAAAATTTTTGCACGTTTACTCAATCAGGCAGACGCTTCGTTTAATTTTTTAGTATCTAAAAACCAAAAGTATCTAGTCAATGACAGTCCTCAATTATGTTGTGCTACTTGACTATCATGATAATCTTACCATTGACAAGTTTTTTCAAATAAACTCCATTTCCTTACTTTTTTCAATTTCTTTTTTTGTTTCAAAAGATATTTCTTTGATAATTTTTTGATCTAACTCACCATCATCTTTTTCGAAAATTTGTCCACCCAAATCGGCAATAGACTTGTTGCTTAATAAGAAATTTGCTATATATAGTATGGTTTAGAAAAATTTCTATACTACATATTGTGAAAAATTTTATAAATCTTTATTAAGTAACAATTCTAATAGATAAACATACCAAATCTTCAACCAAATCAATACCTTTGTCCATAATCACTTTTTTGAAAACCGCCAGTAGAATCGCCACTGGAAGGAGGGGAGCTTATTATATAGCCCGCTCCTTTTTTAGCGTTTTCCGCAAAAAAGTAAAGTTCTGCCAGAACGCCTTTTGAGTTTTCATATATAACGCTTTCTTTCCCCCCTAGTATTTCATTGTTAAATTCTTGTTTTTTTTGTCCAACCTAATTTGAGCATTTCTTTTTCATAGTATTCAAAAATATCTTCCGCTTTTGTTCCGGGGGGAGCTATATATGCGATAATATTTACAGAATTTTTCTGTGCTTGACTGTTTACAATAGAATTGGGATAAGGCGAAATATTTAGAACTTGTCTCTTTGAAGTTTCACTTTTTTCGTTTAAATCAGTTTCTGTTTTCCCAAGTTCATTTTTGACACGAAACAAAAATACTATAGTTGATAGAACGATAAGTACAAAAAAGATTTTTATAAATTTCATTTTTTTATTTTGTTAATGATATTATTATGATAATTATTGCCAAAGTCAAGCGATACCAGAAAAAAATTTTATAATTATTTTTTTCCACGAATTTTAAAAGAAAAGAAATAGCGAGAAATCCGCTTATGGCGGAAGAAAAAATTCCAATTATTTCCACAAGTCCAGGAGAAGAAGCGAAAAATGATTGAAATTTGAAAAAAGTGGCACCAAAAATTATGGGAGCGGAAAGAAGAAAAGAAAAACGAGCGGCATTTTTTCGATCTAAACCCAAACTCAAACCGGAGGTGATGGTTATTCCGGAACGCGATACTCCCGGCAAAATAGCTATCGCTTGAGAAAGACCAATCAAAAAAGAATTATTAAAGTTTAAAGAAGATATTTTTGAAACATTATTTTTCTTTTTGTTATCAACCAAATATAATAGCCAACCGAAAAAAAACAAATTTCCGGCGATAAGGTAAGGATTTCTAAAAAAGTTTTCCGCTAAATCGTTAAAAATAAGACCGATTAACGCTCCGGGTATAGTGGCAAAAATAATGACCCAAAAAAAATGAGGAGGATAATCGTATATAGAAGAGTCTTTTTTTTGAAAAAAGGAAGAAAAAAAAGTTTTTTGGAATATTTCTACCCAATCTTTCCAAAAATATGTCAAAATGGCCAAAAGCGTGCCCAAATGAAGGGCAACATCAAAAGCGAGTCCCGGATCGGGAAAGTTGAATAAATAAGGAAACAAAACTAAATGTCCGGAAGAAGAAATGGGCAAAAATTCAGTCAGCCCTTGAGTTATTCCCAAAAAAATACTTTGCCAAAGATTCATTTTTTAAATATAAAAATTAAATTTTAAATTCAATTACTTCTCCATCTTGGACAATGTAGTTTTTTCCTTCCAAGCGAAGTTTTCCCAATTCGCGAGCCTTTGACCAAGAGCCTATGTTTAAAAGTTCTTGCCATTGAATTATTTCAGCGCGAATAAATTTTTCTTCAAAATCAGTGTGAATAGCCGAACCAGCGACTGGAGCGGGAGAATTTTTTTTGATTGTCCAAGCACGACTCTCATCTTTTCCGGTAGTAAAAAAAGTGATTAAATCCAAAATTTTATAAGCTTTCAAAATGAGTTGATCCAAATTTGATTTAAGTTCCAGCTCTATTTTTTCTTCCGGAGTCATTTCAATCAATTCTTCTTCAATTTTTATATCCAATTTAATATGATTATTTTTCTCCAACTCATTTGGCAGAGGAGAAAAATTATCGGTATTATAAACATATAAAAACGGTTTCATAGTTAAAAGTGAAAGTTCTCTTGTTATCAGATGAGTGTTTTCTTCTTTCAAATCTAAAATTGTTTCGTTGGCTAATTTTCCAGCTTCTAATTTTTTTTGAATTTTATCTATAATTTCCAGTTGAACAGAAGCGCCTTTAGCGGATCTCTTTTGATCTTTTTCAACGCGAATTCTCACTTTTTTAACAGTTTCCAAATCCGCTAAGATAAGTTCGGCATTGATAATTTCAATGTCTTCTTGCGGGTTGATTTTGTTGTAGATATGAGTTATTTTAGCGTTTTGAAAAAAACGAACCACTTGAATAATCGCGTCCACTTCGCGAATATTGGCTAGAAATTTGTTTCCCAAACCTTCTCCAACAGAAGCTCCTTTCACTAATCCGGCAATATCAACAAATTCAACAATAGCCGGAACAACTTTTTTTGATTGAGACATTTCAGCCAGCTTCAAAAGACGTTGATCAGGCACTTTTACAATTCCAATATTAGGTTCTATTGTGCAAAATGGATAGTTGCTGATATCCACTGGATTTTTGGTTAGAGCTTTGAAAAGGGTTGATTTCCCCACATTCGGCAATCCGATGATTCCAATTTTCATATTTTTCAATTGATTATTAAAAAATCATTTTCCTCTTTATTTAACTTTATAACAATATGCAAAGTTTTTCAAATATCGCAATAGATTATAATAAATTGTTACTGAAATTACTTTCATGGTTCTCAATTAGCATTTGAAAACAAAAGCATTTTTGTGTTACTATAATAAATAATTTGTTAGAAAAAATAACTATGTCAGAAAAAAATAAAATGGATGTTTCAATCTTCAAAGCCTATGATGTCCGCGGACTTTACCCATCTCAAATCAATCAAGATACTGCCTACAATATTGGTCAAACATTAGTTTCTTACACTGGGGCTAAGAAAATAATAGTTGGTATGGATATGCGTCAATCTTCTCCCGAATTAGAAAACAGTCTTATTGCCGGCATCACTGATTCAGGGGCGGATGCAATAAAGATTGGGCTGGCCACAACTCCGATGCTCTATTTCGCTTCTTGGAAAATTGAAGCGGACGTAGCCGTGATGATCACCGCCTCGCACAATCCGGCCGAGTATAATGGAATGAAATTTTGTCTTAAAAATGCCGTGCCGATTGGCGAAGGCAGTGGAATGGAAGAGATTAGAGATTTAACTCTAAATGGGAGATTCCATCAAAATGAAAAAAAAGGACGTATAATTAAAGAAGTTGATTTTTTGAAAAAATATCTCGCCTTTATGTCTCAATTTTTTAAAACGGGATATTCTAGGAAGAAAATAGTGATTGATTTTGGAAATGGAATGGGAATTTTAGATAAAAAAGTTTTTGAAAACTTTCCCGCTGAAATTGAAAGTGTCTATTTATACGACAATCTTGATGGAAATTTTCCCAATCATGAAGCTAATCCGCTCAAAAAAGAAACTCTGTTTGATTTACAGAAGAAAGTTTTGGAAGAAAAAGCCGATTTAGGCGTGGCTTATGACGGAGATGCGGATAGAGTTGGCTTTGTGGATGAAAAAGGCGAAATTATTCCAATGGATTATCTGATCGCTCTTTTGGCGAAAGAGGTTCTTAAAAAAAATCCGGGTGGCTTGATTTTAATGGATCTTCGCAGTTCTAACGCCGTGCGAGAAGTGATTGAAGAAGCGGGTGGCAAAGTTAATCATTGTCGTGTCGGACATTCCCTAATTAAGAAACAGATGCGAGAAGAGGGAGCTATTTTTGCGGGAGAACTTTCTGGACATTATTTTTTTGAAGAAAACCATAAAGCGGAAATGGCTACACTTGCCGTTATCACTCTTTTAAATCTTATGAATGAAACCGGTTTCAAAGTATCTGAATTGGTTGCTGAATTAAAAAGATACTTTCATAGCGGAGAAATTAATTTTGAAGTAACGGACAAAAAGGTGGTTTTGGAAAAACTAAAAGAAATTTACAAAAATGGAAAATTAGATGAGCTGGATGGCATTAGGATTGATTTTCCCGATTGGTGGTTTAATGTTCGCGCGTCAAACACCGAACCAAAGTTAAGGTTAAATTTAGAAGCTAGAACGAAAGAAATAATGAAAGAAAAGAGAGAGGCACTGATGACATTAATTAAAAAACCTCTTTCTTAATGACTCGCTATTGCAATTTATTAAGCAATAGATTTAAAGAAAATAGATTGGATAAAATTTTTCAATAATTTTCTGTTGCAATTTATTCTATCTACGCTAAAGCTTCGGGGACGAGCTTGATTGAGTTAATTCTCAGTAGCTTGTGTCGTGAATTAAGATTTAGGGTTTGCTTTGAGGCTAATATCTTTTATTCCAAACTAAACAACAAACCCGATTTTTTTCTTTACCTCTTCTAGTTTTTTCTTTGCCAGCGGGCGGGTTTTTTTAGCGCCATCTTCCAAAATTTTCAACACTTTATTGTCGGACAAATCCATCATTCTTTTTTGAAATGGTTGTAAAAATTTGATGATAACTTCGGCAAGCTCCGTTTTAAAATCGGCGTATTTTTTTCCAGTAAATGTTTTTTCTATTTCTTTTGGCATTTTATTTTCTAAAAGACTATAGATGTTGATCAAATTTTTAAGCGCCAGCTTTTCATCAGAATAAACAATTTCACTTCCAGAGTCCGTTACGGCTTTTTTAACCTTTCTCCTTACTATGTCAGCATTATCTGAAAGAGAAATATAGCTATTTTCAGTTTGAGAAGATTTAGACATTTTTTTGTTTGGATTGTCCAACGCCATAATACGCATACCTTCTTTTTGAATGTAAGCCTCTGGCGCAAAAAAAGTATCGCCAAAACGTTTATTAAATCTTTTAGCTAGTGTTCGCGCAAGTTCAATATGTTGCAGTTGATCTTCGCCGACAGGAACTAATTGAGTGTTATAAAGCAAAATATCGGAAGCCATAAGAACCGGATAATCAAAAAGCCCAACGCTCGCGCTTTCTCTTCCATTTTTCGCGCTTTTGTCTTTAAACTGAGTCATTTTTTCCAACTCTGGAATTTTTGTAATTGTATTTAATATCCAAGCTAATTCGGCGTGTTCCGAAATATGCGATTGAATGAATATGGAACATTTTTGAGGATCAATGCCACAAGCCAGATATATTTTTGCAATTTCAATCGCACGTTTACGCAACATTTCCGGTTCTTGCGGAACTGTGATGGCGTGCATATCCACTACGCAAAAGATAGAATCGTATTCATCTTGCAATTTAACCCAATTTTTAATTGCGCCTAAATAATTTCCCAAATGAAGATCTCCAGACGGCTTAATGCCGGAAAAAATCCGTTTTTTCATAATTTTTTTATAAAATTTGATTTTATTGTAAATTATTTTTTTGTTTTTAGCAATGAGAAAATAATAGATTTTTTTAGTGTTTTTTGTCTTTTAAAATCATACCTTACAAACAAGAGGTGAACTTATATGAAGACGCGCGTCAAATCATTTAATCATGACACCAAAATTCTTTCCTGAATCATCTTGGAAAACGACACTAAAGAAGGCTTTGATTTTTTAATTAAATTGACATTTGCGAAAGATTCAATCGCGCATTGCTAGAAGAATTTATGAATTTTCATAAAGCTGATCTGCTTAATCCCGATATTTTTAATAACAAGATCATTGATTATTTAGTATGGTACAATA
>PFHO01000069.1 GCA_002782345.1 Candidatus Moranbacteria bacterium CG_4_8_14_3_um_filter_34_16 | reverse complement strand
AACTTGCGGATCATGTTTAAATTTCAAAGCGTCATAATCCAATGGAGGAGTGTTGATTTCTCGAGTTTGACCTTCCGCCGAAAGTAATTTGGCGCCTTTTGGAACATATACTCGCATATAATCAACATTGACTTTGTTCCACCAATCGTAAGGAGTATTCCCTCCTTTATGTTCTCTAACAATAGTTACCGTATCAACAACAGAACCATCTTCTTGAATCTCCGCGCTATGAGAAATTTTTTCTTCTATCACTCCATCAGTTTTAAAACCGTTTATGTTAGTGTTTATAACACTCAGATAATCTTTTTTTGTTTCCAAAATTTCTCCCGTCCAACCATTGTCAGAAAGATTTTTTTCAATTTCCCAATTTTTTGAATAAATTAAAATATGTTTTTCATTTAAACTTTCCAAAATTATATTCATAGTTTCCGCTACATTGGAAAGATTGCCTTGATTGAATATCTTATCCAAAATTTTTGGCGCTAAATCAGCCAAAATTTTTTTAGGTTGATTCAATTCTTTGTCATATCCTATTTCTGTTTCATATTGAATTTTTTCCAAAAAATTTTCCCCAGTTATCGTAATTCCGTATTCCGAGAGATCTATCGGTCCGGTTACTTTTAAAAGTTTTTTCAAAACCGTCGGAGTCATAGTGATCACTCCATCCGCCGTTGGTCCGCCAGTTTTTTCATAAAATCTTATCGCTTTCTCAGCCGAAACAGGAAAATCAGGAAACCAATTGCTGTCATGCAAACTCCAGCCGGCGCTAATTTTTTGGATTGGAACAGGCGGAACAATATTTTCTTTTAGTTGACCGTCAGGATTGAATATCCCGTCAATAAAAAATTTTCGCACTCTTCCGTTAGAGATATCCAAAATAGCGTAAGATCCGATAAACCCTCCCGTCGAACGCATTTCTTGATTATTCTGAAAAAGAAAAAGATATTTTCTCGCCCCATTCCCTCCTAAAACATCAGTAAAAATTTTTTCTTCTTTCAAAAAATCACTCAAAATTAAATTTGCTTCGGGCAAAACTCTTTTCAAAAAAGAAAATTTATCTTTCAAATTTTCAGGAATATCGTCAATATTAACTTCTTCCAAATGATTTTGTGCGCTCTTCAAAAAAGAAGTGGCTTCTTTTATTTTATTTTCACTTTTTTGAAAAATCTCCAAATAAGAAACATCTTCTCCCACATTTTCCCCCTTTTTTATATTTTCAAAATCATTTGCTAATTCCGACAACAAAATCCCGGCTTGTGAGATATCTTTCCCGCCCTCAATTAAATGATTCCCAGAAGAAATTTTGGAAAGATAAGGAATATATTTGGTAGCATCCGCCAAAAAACTTCCCACCCCGTCAATCTCTTTTGATATATCATTCAATTTTTGGTAAGCGTCTTCCAAACATATTTTAGATTTTTCAAAATCTTGATTTTTCACATTCTCTTGTGCCTGCGCAAAATTGACTATGGCTTCTCGCCCATTTGACATTCCTTCATTTTTTATTTTTAATCCCCGCTTTCTGAAAAAGAAAAAGATATTTTCTCGCCCCATTCCCTCCTAAAACATCAGTAAAAATTTTTTCTTCTTTCAAAAAATCACTCAAAATTAAATTTGCTTCGGGCAAAACTCTTTTCAAAAAAGAAAATTTATCTTTCAAATTTTCAGGAATATCGTCAATATTAACTTCTTCCAAATGATTTTGTGCGCTCTTCAAAAAAGAAGTGGCTTCTTTTATTTTATTTTCACTTTTTTGAAAAATCTCCAAATAAGAAACATCTTCTCCCACATTTTCCCCCTTTTTTATATTTTCAAAATCATTTGCTAATTCCGACAACAAAATCCCGGCTTGTGAGATATCTTTCCCGCCCTCAATTAAATGATTCCCAGAAGAAATTTTGGAAAGATAAGGAATATATTTGGTAGCATCCGCCAAAAAACTTCCCACCCCGTCAATCTCTTTTGATATATCATTCAATTTTTGGTAAGCGTCTTCCAAACATATTTTAGATTTTTCAAAATCTTGATTTTTCACATTCTCTTGTGCCTGCGCAAAATTGACTATGGCTTCTCGCCCATTTGACATTCCTTCATTTTTTATTTTTAATCCCCGCTCCGCCAAAAAGAAAATAAAAAAACAAAAAATTGCCACTGCTGAAAATTTGGTTATTCTCAAAAAAGTATTTCCAAAAAAAACTGTCCGCGACCGTTTATTCAGCATCTTTTGTTTTCCCTGCCTTTCATTTTTTTCTTCTTTTTTTCTTTTTCTAGAAAGAAAGAAACTCAACAACTTAGCCTTTGGATCAATCTTGGAATCAATTTCTTCCGAAATTTCTTCGCAAATTTTGTTTTTTTCAAAAAAACACAAAAATCTTTCCCTCTCCGCTTCCAAGATTTCCTGCTTTATCAACAATCTTTCATATTCTTGGCTATAATTTTCTCCTGAATTTTTTTCTTTTCCCGATTTTATTTTTTTTTCGACATAATTTTCAACCTCGCATTTTTGTTCTCGCTTTTTTATCTCAATAATTTTTTTATTTTTTCCTATTTTTGAAACATCCAAAAAACCGTTTTTATCCACCGGACGAATATCAAACATTTGAGGAATAATCTTATTTTTTTTTGATATAAACATATTTCAATATATTTCAATGAAAAATAAATCTCCTTTCATGTACTTTCATAGATCTTCTTGGTTTTTTGAGCCATTTTTTTCCAACTGTATTTTGCCATTTGCAAATAGCCTCTTTTGATCATTTTTTCTCTCAAACCATCGTTTGAAATAACTTCTTTTATTTTTTCCGCCATATCGTCAATATTTTCCCCATCAAAATATCTCGCGCTATTGCCTAAAATTTCTTCAGCGCAACCATTTTGAGAAACAACCACCGGAGTTCCTTTGCTTATAGCTTCCAAGAGAGGCAATCCAAATCCTTCATAAAGAGAAGCGGAAACATAAACCGAAGCATTCAAAAAAATTCTATCCAATTCTTTATCCGGAATATAACCGGATAGAATTATATTGGAAATTTTTTTATTCTCAATAATTTTTTTCAGTCTTAAATAAAAATAATCTATTTTCCCAACCAAAACCAATTGGAAATTTTTTTTATCTTGACCAATTTTCTCAAAAGCCAGCACTAATCTTTCTAAATTTTTATGGGGATAAACGTTTCCCACATAAAGGAGATACGGTTTCATTATACCATATTTTGAAAAAATATCCTCGTCCTTTTCAAAACTAATTCTACAAAAATCGTCACAAGCCTCGTAAGTAACTAAGATTTTAGAAAAAGGAATATTGGGATAATTTTTCAAAATATCTTGTCGCGTAAAATTAGAAACAGTAATTACTTTCTGACTTTTAAAAATAGCGCTTTTTATAACTTTTTTATAAGCCCAAAATTTAAATTTATAAAAAATAGGATGCAAAGTTGAATTTTTTATAGTGGGAAAATGAATCAAAATCAAATCATGAATAGTCACAATAAATTTTCCCGAATATAAAAATGGAACATTAAAATGAGCAAAATGCATCAGATCTAACTGATATTTTTTCAAAAAAAACGTGAAAAAAAATTGTTCTTGAAAAGAATACCACTTATAATCCGCCAAAATTTTTTTGAAATTATCGCTTTGAGGTTGATAATCATCAAAATTTTCTTTTCGCAAAAAAATAAAGTATTGATTTTTTTGATCAATTTTTTCCAAACCTTCTATCAATTTTTGCACATAACGCCCTAACCCTTTTCCTATGTGACCAAAAAAACGCGCGTCAATTCCAATTTTCATATTTGTTATTATATCACGCTAAATCAATAAAAAAAATAACTAAAAAATTCTTTTATAGAAAAAAGCAAGAGTTTGTCTGGCTGTTTTTTCCCAATTGAAATAATTCGCTCTTATTAAACCTTTTTTTATTAAGCATTCTCTGAATTTTTTGTCTGTCAATATCTCTTTCATTGCTACCGCGATATCACTTATTCTTTCTGAATCAACCAGAACAGCTCCTTCACCGACAACTTCCGGCAAAGAAGAATTGCTAGAAACAATCACTGGGACTCCGCATTTCATAGCTTCCAGAGGAGGAAAACCAAAGCCTTCAAAAAAAGAAGGAAAAACAAAAATAGACGCCAAATTGTAAATATATTCCTTGTCTTCTTCATCCACAAAATTAATCAACTTTATTTTGGAGGAAAACTTTGAATTTTTAATTTTGAAAAAAATTTTTTCATTTAGCCAACCTCTTGATCCAGCAATAACCAAACTATATTTTTTCAATTGATTGTTTTTTTCAATTTCGGCTTTTTCTTGAAATTCTTCAAACGCCTCAATTAAACCAATAACATTTTTTCTTGGTTCAATTGTTCCTAAAAACAAAATAAATTTGTAAGGCAAATAATATTTTTCTTTTGTTTTAACAAGCTTTGGATCATTTCTATCAATCATCCTAAATTTTTCTCCCGTTGCGCTATAAATCTTTTCAATTTTTCGCTCAGGAATTTGGTATAATTCAATAATATCTTTTTGAGTGGAATCAGAAATCGCAATTATCTTTTGAGCTTTTTGACAAATTTTTTTAGCGTTAACAAAACTATGCCAAAGACGTCTTTTCCACGAAAAATATTGGGGGTATCTTTCATAAGAAAGATCATGCACAGTCAAAATCAATTTAGCACGCGAGCTTATTCCGGCAAAAATTATATTAGGCAAAAAAACTATATCCGCTCCACCACAAATAACATCAATCTTGGGCCAATTAAAATACCAGAAAGAAAAATTCAAGATTTTATTTGGAATTTTAAGTTTTTTTATCTTGACATTGGAATATTTTTTTATCCAAGAAAAATCATCATCCGGTTCTTTCCAAGAATTCAAAAAAAGAATATATTCATTTTTTGAATCTATTTCAAAAAGAGACTTTAAAAGCCCCTCAATATATTCCTCTACTCCGGTCCTCCTGCCCTCGGATAAACAACGCACATCAATACAGATTTTCATTTTTTAGATCTGATTATTCCAAATAATGTTTCAACAAAACTCCCCAAAAAGACAAAAAAAATCCCACAAAAATAGTTCCTCCAATAACTTTCAAATAATCCGGCGTAATTTTGCGAGTGACAGGATCATTTCCTAAAACAAAAAACCAATCTTTATTTTTCTGTTTCACATTTAATTTTTCGGTTTCTTGAGAAATAATCTTGATCAAATTTTTGGAAATTTTTGGAGCGTCTTTTTCAGAAGAAGTGGAAAATTCAACAAAAACAACCTGGGAAGATCTTTTTTCCGCCTTAAAAATTCTAACTATTTTTTTGAGACTTTTTTCTCCCAAATCAATTCCTGATTGAGAATATATTTCACTAATTATTTGAGGACTCTTAAGCCACTCCACTATCGTTTCGGCAAATTTTTCATCCGCTTGCAAACGATAAAAATCATCAAAACGATAATCTGAAGTTTCTTGCGTTCCTAATCTAGAGATATTGATCGTTAACGAAGTATTATAAGAAAGTGGACGAAAAAAGAAATATCCCAAAACCAAAAAAAATGTCGCCCCTAAAATCCAAACGAACAAAGTGAAATTTTTTTTCATCATCTGAAAATATTGTTTTAGTTCCATATATTCGTTTTTCAGTTTTTAAAAATAAATCGCATAAAAAATCCGCCAAAAACCAAGTTAAAAAAATATCCCTTTAAAATTTTTCAATTTTTTCTTATGTTTTTCCAATTCTTTTTCAATATATTCCTTTATTTTAGCCTTAAAAAAGCTTTTGTCAAACTTTAAAACACTTTTTCTTATATAATCGCTGTCAAACTGCATTTTTTCAAATTTTTTTATCGCGTTTATAATATCTTCCTTATTTTGTTTTTCAAAAAATATTCCAGATTTTCCATCTTCCATATGTTCTACAATATCCCCGCCTTTATAAGCAATCAACGGTCTTCCAGATGCCATCGCCTCAATAGCCACAATTCCAAAATCTTCTTCTTGTGGAAAAATAAAAGCACGACATTGAGCATAATTCTTAGCCAGTTTTTCATCCGAAACTCTGCCTAAAAATTCAATATTGGGACCGGCTATTTTTTTTAGCTTTGCCAAATCTGGTCCTCTCCCGATAATTTTCAATTTTAGTCCCAATTTATTGAAAGCCTTTATTCCAATATCAAATCTTTTGTAAGCAATTAGCCTTCCCACCATTAAAAAATAATCCTCCTGTTTTTTCCCCGAATAAAATTTTTCAAGATTAACGGGTGGATGAATTATTTCAGACTCTCGTTGATAGTATTTTTTAATTCTTCTAGAAACAAAATTGGAATTAGCGATAATTTTATCCGGCCGATCAGCACTAACTTTATCCCAAAGACGAATATAGTTCATAAAAAAAGGAACAACTTTTTTTATCAAACGAGGAAAATAAAAATCACTGGTATATTTTTGACAATCGTCCCAAGCATAACGCATCGGGGTGTGCATATAACAAATATGCAAAGTTTCCGGTCCGGTTATCGCACCTTTGGCAAACCCGGAAGAATCGCTCAAAACCACATCATAATCGGAAAAATCAAATTGTTCCACACCAAAAGTCATAAATAAAGGAAAAATTCTGTGATTACTTTTGGAGAAAGGAATTTTTTGGATAAAAGATGTTTGGATATTTTTTTTTGAAAATTTTCCCCGCATCAATTCTTTGCTGTAAATCAAAGTATAAATCGTGGCATAAGGAAAAATCTCGCTAAAACATTCTAACACTCTCTCCGCTCCCCCATATTGAACCAAATAATCATGCACCAAAGCAATACGCATAAAATTTTTGTTTAAATTTTATCATTTCAGAAATACTCAAAAAGAATCCCTCTTATTATTCAACTATATTTTCCACCATGTCTGTTATAGATTTCTCCTTTTCTTAAACAAAACTCCTAAAGTTTTAAGACAAATTTGAATATCCAGCCATAACGACCAATTTTCAATATAATACAAATCCAATTTATATTCCGCCTCAAAATCCAAATCGCTCCGACCGGAAACTTGTGCCATTCCAGTAACACCAGGTTTTATAGTAAGCAATCTTCTGTGATATTCCATATATTTTTCCACTTCTCTCTTTTGATGCGGTCTGGGTCCCACCATACTCATTGAACCCAAGAGAACATTGAAAAATTGAGGCAACTCATCAATAGAATATCTTTCAATAAAAGTTCCTACGCGAGTTTTTCGCGGATCATTTTTAATTTTATACAAAGGTCCTTTTCTCACACTTTGCGTCTCAATCAAACTCTGTTCAAATTTTAAAGCCTCATTTAACTTGGGATTTTCTTTTGAAATACAAAATTCATTTTTGAAATATCTGAATTTATAAACAAAAAATTTTTTTCCGTCAGCACCAATTCTTTCATTTTTGTATATTATTTCTCCTTTGCTGTCTAGTTTTATGGCAACAGCCGTTATTAGCATAATTAAAGAAGAAAAAATTATTCCCAACAAAGAAAAAAATATGTCAAAAATTCTTTTCATAATTCTCCCCCAACCATCCAACGGAGTATTCCGCACTTCAATTAGCGGTTCTCCATTCAATATTCCCACTTCAAATTTAGAAGTTTGAAGCGTGGTGGGAATATAGCGAAATTTAATGTTTTGAATGGCGCAATAATCTATCAATTTTTCTTGTTCATCATCCGTCAGTGTTGGTTCGCATAAAATTATTTCATCAATTCCTCTTTCCTTTTTTATTTTTTTGATATTTTTTATACTGGCGTTATCCAACCAATCCACCACTTGAAAACCCATCGAAGGACGCTGAGAAATCATCTCAGAAAGATTGCGAATTTTTCCGTTTCTTCCTATAAGAAGTACTCTATGAACGCCTATTTGACGATTAACCAACAACCATTTTTGAACAACTTGCAAAAAATAACGTGCTAAAACAACATAAATCACTGCCAACCCCCACGCCGACAAAATAATAAAGCGAGAAGAAAACCATTCTCGCTTTAAAAAAATAGTTACAATAATAACAACCAACCCGATAGAAGTGGCATTGAAAACCTTTAAAGTTTCCTTCCAAAATTTTCTGGTAACTCTAATATCATAAAGTCCTTCTAACGCATAAATCAAAATAAATAAAGGAATAACAATCAAAACGATCTTAATATATGTTTCAAAAGGATAATTATATAACTTTGGTTTAAGTGCCAAAACTTCCGGAATATTTCTGACAGAAAAAGCACTAATAGCGGCTAAAAGTATCATCGCAAAATCAATTGGAACCTGAATAGCGCTAAAAAAAAGTTCGGATCTTTTCATTTTGTTCTTTATAAATTACTCATTTTTATCAATATGGAGTTTGTGCGTTTGACGAAAAATTATTAAAGCCTAATTTGTGAAATTAATTTAATTTCGGATAGTTTAAACAAGATTAAAAATATTTTTATCAATTTTTCGTCAAACGCGCAAATCCAAGAAAAATTCATAATTGGTGTATTTGCATAAAACTTACAATTATCAAAAATTTTAAACATATATCAAGGCAAATCTATAAGCCGGATTCTGTATTCGCTAATTATTTATCTAGCCTTAATGTTGCCATTAAGATCAAGCGGCACTTCTTGCTCTTACTAGTGTAGAACAAGACACGACCTTGCATTCAGGTAAGGATTTAGCCGTTTCACTTCTTATATTGCTATAAGAACTTATCCCGCAAAGGGATACTTTTATTATTTCTAATAAAAGCGTCTCTGCTCGCACCTCGTGGATTGCTCCAGACGGGAATTACCCGCTACCATTTTACTCTATTTTGTTGAGCAAATGAATGTCCGGACTTTCCTAACTTTGCCAAAAGCAAAGCTCAATTAGCCAATTTGCCTTGATATATGTCTAAAACAGCTCTTTGATAACTAATTTGCCTTTTTTGAAGTAAAAATCAGCGATCTCATTTGAGCATAATAGCACAACATATCCGTTATGTAAAGAGACTCTGACACTGAAGCGCGCAAACTTCCATTTAATATTTTTCAAAAAATTATCCAAGATTGTTTAACAATTCTTCTTGCGTCCTCAACATTTTTTTATACTCTTCCAATTTATTCTTGTTTTTCGCAATTATTTCTCTTGGCGCGCTGAGAAGAAACTTTTCATTCTTCAAAAGAACGCTATTTTTAGAAACCAAATTTTCCAGATTTTTGATTTCTTTTTCCAAATTTTTCTTTTCTTTTCCTGTATCAATTAAATCAGCAATATCCAAACCTATATCTGCCACTTTCATTAATTTTTTATTTGATTTTTCTGAAAAAATTTTTATTCTTGTCAGCTTTTCAATAATTTCCTTGTTAAAAATTTTACCTCCAAACGCATTGATATTTTTTCCGTTATCAATGTGATAACTGGAACGAATATTCCTAATTTTTCTGATTATTTCTTGCAAATTTTTAAATTCTTTTTCCGCCGTTTTATCAACCAATTTATTGTTCGCTTTTGGCCATTTTTCCATCATCAACATTTTTTTTCCTCCAAAAACATCCTGCCAAATTTTTTCCGTCACAAAAGGCATAAAAGGGTGCCATAATTTCAATATTTTTTCTAAAACATACCCTAAAACTTTGTCATTTTTTTCCAGTTTATGAATTTCCAAATACCAATCAGCCAATTCGTCCCAAGTAAATTTAATGAGAATATTTTCCGCCAGCGCGATATTCTTTTTTTCTAACATTTTTGAAACTGCCAAAATTGTTTGATTAATCCGTGAAACGATAAAGCGATCTGTCAAGCTGTTTATTTTATTTTTGGAAATTTTTTCCAGCAGTTCAAATTTCTCTTTTGAACTAAAACTGTAACGATAAATATTCCAAAGCTTCGTTACAAAATTTCTATACTTTTCTATTTTTTCTTCATAGAGTCGCGTGTCCAGTCCGGGAGTGGCGTCAGTAATAAGACTCATACGAAGCGCGTCCGCTCCATATTTCTCAATCATTACCAATGGATCAATTCCATTGCCTTTTGATTTTGACATCTTAAGACCATCTTTATCGCGAATAAGTCCGGTAAAAAATAAATTCTTGAAAGGAGTTTTGCCGGTTCGGTATAACCCCATCATAATCATTTTAGATGCCCAAAAGAAAAGTAAATCTCTTCCTGTAACCATCATCTCTGTTGGATAGAAATCTTTATAATCTTTGTTTTTTGGATATCCTAATGTTGTATATGGCCATTGTCCGGAAGAAAACCACGTGTCAAAAGTATCCGGATCTTGAGTTAGCTTTGTCCCTTTGCATTTGGGACATTTTTTCGGCTTCTCAATGGAAGTAATATATTCTTTTTCTCCGCATTTTGCGCAATACCATACCGGAATTTGCGGTCCCCACCAAATTTGACGCGAGATGCACCAGTCATGCAAATCCAAAAACCATTTCGTCATTATTTTTCCAAAACTTTTTGGATAAATTCCAATCTTCCCCGTTTTAATCGCTTTCAAAGATTCTTTTTTCAAAGAATATTTTTTAGCATCCACATTTACAAACCACTGCTTGGAAATCAACGGTTCAATTGTTTCTTTGCAACGTTCGCAAATGGATTTATTGATATTGCTTTCTTCTATTTTTTCAACTAATCCAAGTTTGGATAAATCATTAATAATATTTTCCCGCGCTTCCATAATTTTTTGCCCCGCATATTTTCCGCCCAATTTTGTAATCTGCGCTTTTTCATCAACCACTTGAATTTCTTGAAGTTTGTGATCCTTGCCAATTTGCCAGTCTAACGGATCATGAGCTGGCGTAATTTTCACCGCGCCAGTGCCAAAATCCATTTCCATTCTTCGGTCGGAAATTATGGGAATTTCTCGCTCTTGTAATGGCAAAACAGCTATTTTCCCGATCATTTTTTGATAACGTTTATCTTTTGGGTTAACTGCTACCGCCACATCTCCCAACATTGTTTCCGGACGCGTAGTCGCAACCGTGATAAATTTATCAGAATTTTTGAGAGGATATTTGATATAATATAATTTTCCAGCTGTCTTTTTGTGTATTACTTCAATATCGGAAAGCGCAGTGGCGCATCTGGGACACCAATTGATTATTCTTTCTCCGCGATAAATCATCCCGTCTTTTTCCATTTTGATAAAAGTTTCCAATGCTCTGCGCATTACATCCGGATCAAGGGTAAATTTTTCTCGCGACCAATCGGTGCTAATACCGATTTTCTTTTCTTGCGCGCGCATATAATTTGACCTATCAATACAAAAATCATATATTTCCTTGTAAAATTTTTCTCGCCCCAAATCATAACGACTTATTCCTCGCTCCTCTTTTATTTTCTTTTCATAAACCACCTGCGATTGAATTCCCGCGTGATCTTTCCCCGGGAAAAGCAAAACTTTCTCGCCTTTCAGGCGGTGATAACGTCCAAAAATATCCATTACGGTGTAGCCTGACGCGTGTCCCAAATGAAGCTCACCGTTGGCATTGGGTGGAGGCAAAACATTGCAATATCTCTTGGTTGATTTTATTTTGTCAGGACTAAAAAAACCGCTCTTTTCCCACAGCGTATAAATTTCATTCTCATATTTTTGGGGTTCGTAAGTTTTTGAAATTTCTGGCATAATTATTTTCTAATTTCCACGCCCAATTCTTTTTCCAAGCCTGCGACAATTCTTTCCATTAAATCATCAACTTCTTTGCTTTCTAGTGTTCGCTCGGATGAGCCAAATTCAATATGATAGGCGAAACTCGTTACTCCATCTTTGAAAAAAACATCAAACATTTTAACATCCAAAACTAAATTTCCACCAATTTTTTTGATCAGATTTTTAATTTCAATCGCTTTAATTTTACTTTTCGCGAGCATTGAAATATCGCGAGTAACAACAGGAAATTTTTGCAGTTGCTTATAGATAATTTCTTTTTGAGAAATTTTTAAAAGTTTCTCCGTGTCCAATTGGCAAATCGCCACTCTTTTCTTAATTTTATATTTCTCTAAAATTATTGGATTAATTTCCCCTATTATTCCAATCATTTCCTCGTTTATAATAATTTCCGCGCTTCTTGAAGGATGATAAATTTTTCCAATTTGATTTTTGGGAGTTTCCAGTGTTGAAATTTGAGAAAATTCTTTGAATAAAATTGAATTTTCATCAAGATTATTTTTTTTCAATAAATCCTCTACCGCGCCTTTAAGTTCATAAAAAGTTTCCGCATTTTTGCTTGCCCCGTGTTTTGCCTCAGCAAAACTTATGGGGTCTTTTTCTAGAACCTGCACCATCACAAGCATTCTTTTTTCTTCCACTACATTATTATTTGGAAAATAGGTTTTTCCAATTTCAAAAATTCTAAAACTTTCAAAATTATTTATATTCGTTTTAACATTTTTCATCATATTCGGTGCAAGACTTACTCGGACATATTTTTGATCCTGATTCATCGGACTAGAAAGTTCAAAATGTTTTGTTTCTTCCAATCCACAATTCTTAGCATCTACTTCGGAATAAAAAGAATAATTATA
>PFHO01000060.1 GCA_002782345.1 Candidatus Moranbacteria bacterium CG_4_8_14_3_um_filter_34_16 | reverse complement strand
TAATTTCTAACATTTAATAAATAAAAAATTAACATTCAAAACTAGCACTTTATATCAATTTTGTCAAGTCTTGCAGTACATTCTATGAAAATGATAAGAATTAAATTTTAGTGTCTATATTTTTATTTTAACAGTTTAAAGTCTTATAAGTATTTTTAAAATTGTATTGGCTGAGTTGAGTGTAAAATTTTTTAAAATAAAAAAGCTTATCTAAAAAAGCTTTTTGAATTTTTTTTAATTTTAGTTTTAATTGAAAATATTGTCCCGAGATAAAGAAAACCAAAAAATCCGATTAAATTTTTTATAAAATTACCATTATTTTCATTTCTGCGTCATTTCTCAAAACAGTAAACTCCACTTGATCCCCTTTTCTATATTGATATAAAATTCCGGATAAATTATTTTGAAGATCTATGATTGTCTCGCCTACTTTGACAATTATATCTCCCAACTTTAATCCGGCCTTTTGCGCTGGTGTTCCTTCTAAAATTGCCAAACCCTGTTGACCGGAAGGAGAAAAAATTAGAGCTCCATTTTCGTTTTTTAATTCATTGGAAATGGCATAATCTTTAGAAAGCGAAATGTAATAAATTCCCAACTGCGGATTTTCTTCCATTTTTTTGGCAATGACTTTATCTATAACCAATTTCACTTTTTGAGAAGGAATAAGAAAAAATTCTTTTTTTCTATTTTTTTCGGTTTCTCCCAAAATTCCCAAAGTTTGTCCAGAATAATCCACTGCTGGAGCGCCCAAAAAATTTTCACTTTTGGGAAAATCAACTTCAAAAACACCTTCTAATTTTTCCGCCACTGCCAGAGATTTTTCAGAGATATTATAAGTCGGGTTAATCCCGCTCAAAAGCCCGGAGGAAAAACACTTTTCCTCTTGAGAAAAACTTTCTCCTAACATAATTATTTTTTCTCCCGGTTTATAATCAGCTGAATTTCCAAAGGAAATTGCTGGCAAATTACTGGCATTGATTTTGAAAAAAACTAAATTGCTCCAAGAATCCATACCTAAAAATTCCGCTTCATAAACATTATTGCCGGCAATCACAACTTTATATTTTTTTGTTATTTTTTCTTTTGCTTTGTCAATATCCAAAGTATCCAAACCGACAGCGGAAGCAAAAGTCATAATTATCCCATCGCTGGTAACGATTACTCCTGTTCCTTTTTTGAAAGAAATTGTTTTTTCGTCTAACTGACTACTTATAGGGATAATCCCCACCACCGAAGAAGCAACTGAATCGGAAATTTTTCTGACTGAAGAATCTTCTTTAATGTAGACTTGTTCCGTTTTGTTTATCACCGTTACATTTTCCACCGATTTTTGAAAAAACTTATATCGAGAAAAAAAATCAGAAGAGGCTAAACGAGGAAACAAATACTTTTCAGCGATTATTCCGCTCAAACCAGAGATAATCACAATAGAAAAAAGAAACAAAAATTTTTTTAGCATATTTTTCAAAAAAATACCTTATTTTGGGAATTTTTTATTATCTATTCTATAAGGAAGGCAACCATTTGGAACTTGTTAAAATTAAAGCAATCATAGTAGAGAAAAAAACAAAATTAGTCGCCATTTTTTTTCGGCTTAAATTTTCCAAAAAATAACTTCTGATGAGATCCCACTCTATATAGTAGATTATAAGAGCAACTGTGCCCACAGTCAAATATCCAAAAGGCCAAAAACTCAAAACCCAAATGACCTCCCCCATTACCAATGCCAAAAGAAAACTGTATATCCAAACAATTTTTTTATCCTCCTTTTTAATAATAATCAGATATTGATAGCTTACTAAAAGTGTCGCTATCAGATAAGTTAAAATCAACCAATAAAGAGGAACCAAAAAATTCAGATAAATTCCAAAAGAGCTTGAAAAGACAAAAAAAAGAGTGGACATTGCGGAAGACATATTCATTCCACTGGCGGTTTTATCCCCATCATATTGCCCTAAACGATAAGCGCCAAAAAGAGAAAGATAATACATCAAAAAAGCTAACAATATAAAAATTTGTTGTTCAAAACTCAATGTTATGAGATAAAGAAGCACTCCTGAAGAAATGGAAAAAAGAACCGGCAAAACAGAAAAACTCCATTTTCTGCCCATCCAATGCCCTTGAAAAAAAGAAAAAAACATCAAAAAAAGCAAAATAATCAAAACATGACGATGAAAAAAAACAATCAATTCCAAACCGCCTAAAAAAATAAGGCTATAAAAAAGAGGTCGCAATTTCAGAAACATATTCTAATCTCAAAAAAATTATCAAATATACCTTAAAACAATTTTGGACTCATTTTTCTCCGTGTCAACTTTCACATTACTTCCATTTCTGATTTTTCCTTCAATTATTTCTAACGCCAACTCATCCATAATATCATTTTGAATCACTCTTTTTAACGGACGCACTCCATAAATCGGATCAAATCCTTTTTCACTAAGATATTTTTTTGCCGAAACAGTAAGAGAAATTTTTATGTTTCTAAGCGATAATCTCTTTTTGATTATTTCAAATTGTAAATTCACAATTTGAGCCAACATTGACTTATTAATCGGATGAAAAATTATTATTTCGTCCAAACGATTCAAAAATTCCGGTTTGAAAATTTCTCGGAGCGAACCAATCACTTTTTCTTTCATATCTTCTTCATTTAAAATTTCTTTATCCTTGGATTCTTTAAAACCTAATCCGGATTTATAAATTATATCCGAACCAATATTAGAAGTTAAAATCAGAACTGTATTTTTGAAATTGACCTTTCTTCCTTTGGAATCGGTTAAATTTCCTTCATCCAAAATTTGAAGCATAATATTGAAAATTTGAGGATGCGCTTTTTCAATTTCATCAAAAAGAATAACGCTATAAGGTTTTTTTCTTACCAGCTCCGTCAATTGTCCGCCTTCTTCATACCCGACATATCCAGGAGGAGAACCGATTATTTTGGAAACGCTGTGGCC
Source organism: Candidatus Moranbacteria bacterium CG_4_8_14_3_um_filter_34_16 (assembly GCA_002782345.1). Classification (GTDB taxonomy): domain Bacteria; phylum Patescibacteriota; class Minisyncoccia; order Moranbacterales; family UBA2206. The sequence continues at coordinate 7,895 of PFHO01000060.1, read as the reverse complement.
TTCCGTATATTCACTCATATCCACTCTGATTATTGAAGATTCGTCATTAAACAAAAATTCCGCCAAAGTTTTAGCTAATTCGGTTTTTCCCACTCCCGTAGGACCAAGAAAAATAAAAGATCCGATGGGGCGTTTGATTTCAGAAATTCCCGCTCGAGATCTTCTTATGGCTTTAGAAATAGCTTTTATAGCTTCTTTTTGACCTACCACTCTTTTTTCTAAAGATTCCTCCATATTCAAAAGTTTTTTTGATTCGTCTTGAAGCATTTTAAAAACCGGAATTCCCGTCCAGCGAGAAACAACTTTAGCAATGTCTTCTTCTGTCACTTCTTCTTTGAGAATAGGACTACGACTTTGAATTTTATCCAATTTATTTTTTTCTTCTTTGACTCTTTTTTCCAACACCGGAATTTTTCCATATCTTATTTCCGCCACTTTTTCCAATTCCAATTTTCTTTCCGCAATTTCGGATTCCAATTTCATTTTTTCAATCTCTGCCGAAAATTTCCGAATTTTGGTGATAAGTTCTTTCTCCGCTCTCCACTGAAGCATTATCTTTTGAGAATTTTCTTTGATCTCCGCCATTTTTTTCTTTATCTCGCGAACTCTCTTCTTTGATTCCGTTCTATTTTCTTTTTCCAACGCTTTTTTTTCAATTTCCATTCGGCGAAGTAATCTTTCTGTCGTGTCAATTTCCGCCGGCATAGAATCAATCTCCATCCTAAGCGTGCTAGACGCTTCATCAATTAAATCCACTGCTTTATCAGGCAAGAAACGATCGGTTATATAGCGATCGGAAAGTCTGACCGCTTCTTGAATAGCGGCCTCTGTAATTTTGACTCCATGATGAACCTCGTATTTTTCTTTTAGTCCTCTCAAAATAGCCACTGTGTCTTCCGTTGTCGGTTCTCCAATCATAATCGGTTGAAATCTTCTTTCAAGAGCAGCGTCCTTTTCAATATATTTTTGGTATTCTCTAGTAGTTGTGGCACCAATCATTCTCAATCTTCCTCTAGCTAAAGCCGGTTTCAACATATTTGACGCATCCAGCGATCCTTCAATCGCACCTGTGCCCACCAAAGTATGCAGTTCATCTATAAAAAGAATAATTTTCCCTTCCGCGCGGTCAATTTCACTGATAATAGCCTTCAATCTTTCTTCAAATTCTCCCCGGAATTTGGTTCCCGCCAAAAGCGATCCTAAATCAAGAGAAATCAAAATTTTATTCTTGATAGTTTCCGGCACATCGCCCGCTTCAATTCTTTGCGCCAAACCTTCCACGATGGCTGTTTTCCCAGTCCCAGCTTCTCCTATAAGCACCGGGTTATTTTTAGTGCGACGGGAAATAACTTGCATCAAACGTCTAATCTCATCGTCTCTTCCGACAATCGGATCCAATTTTTTTTCTTTGGCTAAGTCGGTTAAATTGATAGCGTATTTTTTTATCGCCTGAAATTTGCTTTCCGGATCTAGACTGTCCACTTTTTGCCCTCCCCTGACTTGAGATAAAATCTTCAAAACTTTTTCATAATTTAAATTTTTCTCTTCCAAAAAAAATCTTGCTTTGTTTTTTCCGAAAAGAAGAGCCAAAAAAAGATGCTCCGTAGAAATATATTCATCCCCAATTTTTTTAGATTCTTGTTCAGCCAAATTCAAAGTCATTATCATTTCGGAAGAAATAAAAAGTTGTCCGGAATCGGGTTGTAAATTTTTTGGAATCTCATTTATTTTTTTATCCAATTCTTTCAAAATAATCAAGGGATCTTGTTCCATTTTTTTCAAGATTAAAGAAACGGCAGATTCTTTTTGAAGAATCAAAAAATATAACAAATGAAAAACATCCACTTGATTATTATTTTTAGCAATCGCCATTTCTTGAGAATTTCTCAATGCTTCTTGAGATTTGATTGTTAGCTTTCCAAAATCCATAAAAAAAGAATAAAAAAAATATCTGATTTTAATTATTTTCTTTCTTCTAACACTAATGGCACTTCCTTTTCTTGTCCCTTATGCCAAATTTTAAGCGTTATCTCATCTCCTACTTTGTAAGAAGTTATTATATCGGTCAAACTTTTGGGATTTTTTCCTTCATCAATTTTTTGCCCTTCAATTTCTAAAATAATATCATTTTCAACTAGTCCCGCTTTATCCGCTGGAGATCCGGGAATAACCGCAAAATCAGTAACTTTATTTCCCCGCATAATCAAATCTCCATAATTATAAGGCAAATTATTTTCTTTTTGAATAGTTTTATTTATAGGGATATAACGCACACCAATGAAAGGAACGGATATTCTTCCAGTTTCTTTAACCTGATCAGCTACTCTTTTAATTTGATTGGACGGAATGGCAAACCCTATATTTTGCGCTCCTTGCGCAATAGCCACATTTATCCCAATAACTTCTCCTTCTATATTCAAAAGAGGTCCTCCTGAATTTCCTTGATTTATCGCTGCGTCAGTTTGAATAATATCGGTAAGTTTTTCCGATTCTCCTGAATAATCGCTTCCGGCAGTTAAGTTTCTTTTCAACCCCGATATAATTCCCCGACTAACAGTATTGGAAAATTCTCCCAAAGAATTTCCGATAGCAATAACCGTTTGTCCGGTTTGCAAACTACTTGAATCGCCTAAAGAAAGAATCGGATATCCATTGCCATCTATCTTAATGACCGCCAAATCATTTATCGGATCAATCGCCAAAATTTTAGCAGGATGTTCTTTTCCATCTTCAGTTAAAACTGTATATTCTGCTTCAGCGTCTTCCACTACATGACGATTAGTAACAATCATTCCGTCTTCAGCTATAAAAAATCCTGTTCCTCCTCCGATTTTTTGTTTTTCTCGTTCAGGATTATCTTGATTGTTTTTTCTAGGTTCTTCAAAACCAAAAGGATCGCCAAAAAAGCCGGGAAAACCAAAATAATCTCGCATTAGGGGAATATCTTTGCTGATAATTATGCTTACTACTGCTGGAGCAGTTTTTTTGACCACATCAATAGTCGCAGAATCCTCTTGAATTATTTTTTGTTTGACAGTTTCCGCTTGTTCCGAAGATAAACCATTTTTTTCCATATTAGAAAAATCTTTTATCCAGTCCCCCTTTTTAATCGCAGAAAAGACATTCCCGTTTGAATGAGCCGCTAAAAAACCGAACAAAGCTCCAAAACCGGAAGACAAAAAAACGGTCAAAATGAAAAATAAACTAATCAAAATAAGACTATTTTTTTTGTTCATTTTTCCAAACATTTCTTGCTTTTTTTCATTGTCTATTTCAATAATTTCTTTTTCCAATTGATCTAAATCTTTTTTTTCTTCCATATTTTTATTTAGTTTTATTTAATTTTTTATTCAAGCGAAAAATCTTTTTCAAAAAAACAATTTGAAAAAGAATTTTCTTCCTTCTCTAATACAGACAAACCCAAAAAATTATTTCACAGGAATGTAAAATAAATTTTAAATTATTCCATAGAAATTGCCGATGCCGGACAACTGTCAATCACTTCTTGGCAATTGCAATCCCCGCAATCTTCGGCGATAACACTGGATTTCCCGTCTTTCATTTTGAAAACTTTAGGACAAAGAGATTCACAGGTTCCACAACCGATACAAAGTTCTTCGTCTACTTTTGGTTTAGCCATTTTTTTGTTTATTATTTATTAAAACATAACTGAAATGTCGTTAGGATTGTTTTTCAAAAGTTCTTCTTCAAATTTTCGCATATCTTCCTGAACAAATTCCACCCTTTCTTTCTCAGAATTCCACTTAAATTCTTTCAAAAAAATTTTAATATCGGCATTTCTTTCCATTTCCGAAAGCCACTGAGGAAATGACTTGTTTCTTAAAAAAACTTGACTGACCTTGAACATTTTGACTCCTTCCTCTTCTTTTTGATCATCCAGTTTCAGAATATGAAAACCGAGAGAGCTTTCCACTATCGGACTTATTTTTCCTTTTTCCAAAGAAAAAACCGCTAAAGTTACTTCCGGAATCATCTGATCAACACGAAACCATCCCATTTCTCCGCCTTCTTTTGAACTTTTTCCTTCTGAATATTTTTTCGCCACCTCTTGAAAACTTTTCCCTGTTTGTAAATCATTTTCCGCTATTTTAATTCTCTCTTTATTTTTTTTGTAGGACTCATCGCTTTCTTTTAATTTTTCAAATAATTTTTCCTTATATATATCCGGCTTCACTATATTTTCCTTGAAACTTTTCATATCCCATCCATATAATTCTTTTAATTCTTCTTCTAAGTTGTCTCCTGCCCCGTATTCTTTTATTTTTCTATCTACTTCTTGATCAATCATTGAAGAAGTTAATTTTATCCCGCGTGCGTTGGCTTCCGATTCTATTATCCCGTTTTCAATTAACTTATTAAGGATATTCTTTTCTTTTATCATAAGTCTTTTCCCCCCGTCTTTAGTGGAAAAATCAACTCTCATTCCCAAATCGGAAAAATCTTGTTTTTTATAAAAAAGTTTAACGGAAGCCAATTGACTTTTCATTTTGTCAAAAGTAATTATCTTTTTTTCCGCTTTGGCCACCGGATAAGGAATTATTTTAGCTGTTTGAGTGATAAAAATATTATTTCCCAAACCAAAAAAATAAATGCCGATTCCTGCAACAAAAATATACACCATTAATAACAAAAAAACAGCTTCAATAATTGTTATCCATTTCACTTTTTTTTCTTCTTTCTTTTTTTTTAATTTTTTTGACGTTTTTTCTTTTTTGGAATTCATTTGTTATTTTTTACTTGAAAAAATAGTCCCACCATTTTTGAAAATTATTTCTATAATCTTTTGGAGATTCTTCTATTATCGGTTTATCCTTTTCGGAAGAATAGACAGCTTCTTTTTCATCTTTAGAAATTGGGCTGGGAGAAATCACTACCATTTTTTCTCCGGGATTTTGAAGATTGAGTCTTTCTTTCGCTTCAATTTCCTGAAAATCCTTGCTACCAAGATAAGAAATTCTTTTTTTTATCTCCATATTTTCCCTTTCCACTTTCTGCGCTTCTTCCTGAAGAGACAAAATTTCTTCTCTAATCTTTTTCTTTTTTTTTAGCTCTTTTGAAAATGCATAACCAAACAAAAAAACTGTAAGCGCCAATAAAACAATGATGCCCCTAATCAGCCAAAAAAACGATTCACTCTGTCTTTTTTCTCTCATTTTTTTGTTTTTTTGCGTTATCGCGATTAAACACTAGCAAAAAAATTTGATTGCTTTTTTTAAAAAATATTCCATCTTAAAGCATTAACATTGGAGAAATAGTAAAAGCAACCATCGCCAAAACCGCTAGGATGGATATGATTAACCAAATTTTTTGGATAACTTTTCGACTTTTTTTTGTTCTCATAAGAATAAGACTATAATAACAAATAATTTCTTTTTAGCCAATATGTTTTAAAAAAATCAAAATCCCATTCTTTTTCTGGCTTGATCAATTTGTTCATCCGTAACTTTTCCAGAAGATTTCAGATATTTCAAAACTTTTTCCATTTTATCTTTATTTTTAGGATCAAAAAATTCTCTCGCCATTTTTTCTCTTTCCTGAGGACTCATTTTTTCCATTCTTTTCATAGCGATTCGTTCCAACATCCCCATCTTTATAGATTCTTTTTGAGAATTTTCTCCTTTTTTCTCATCATTATTGCGATTTTTATCTTTTTGGTCATTGTCATTTTTAGTATTTTTACTTTTTTTTCTAAATATATTCCACATAAATTTTTGTTATTTTTGATTTTATTTACGATTAATTTGAAATTTATAAATAGTTGCAATCAAGGCTGATGCGACAAAAATAGAAGAATAAGTTCCGAAAGAAACTCCGATTAAAAGCGCCAAAGAGAAATAGCGGATTGCTTCGCTACCGAAAATAATCAAAAAAACTAAAACTATGATAACCGTAAAAGAAGTATTAATGGAACGCGCCAAAGTTTCATTAAGAGAACGATTTATCACACTTTCAAATTCATCTTTTATCCCGGAACGAAGAATATTTTCTCTGATTCTGTCATAAACCACAATTGTATCATTAACACTGTAACCTAAAATAGTTAAAAGGGCTGCCACAAAAGCTACATCTGTTTTTACCCCGTAAAAATGACCAAGAAAAGAAAAAATCCCGGCGGTGATAATCACATCGTGAGCCAAAGCAATTATAGCTCCAAGCCCGTATTTCCAAGAAGAAACCGGACGAGAAACTTTTCTAAAAGCCACAGAGATATAAATAGCAATCCCCAAAATAGACAACATAATAGCTTCCACTGCGTTAGTTTTGAGTCGACTAGAAACGGAGGTGCCAATAAAATTGACACTGAGCTGTTTGGCATTAGAATCAATTTCTTTTATTTTTTCAAAAACTTTTCTATTTATATCATCATCGGATTTTTCATATTGTAAAATTATCAAATTTTTCTCACCTTTCTTTAGAGAAAAACCAACTAAATTCAACTCTTTCAACTTTTCTTCTATTACATTTTTTTTTGGAATATTTTGAGAAAATTCAATTTTCATCTCGGTTCCACCGGTAAAATCTATTCCAAAATTCATTCCCCAAATAAAAATCGCTCCCAAACCGGAAATTACTAGAGTCGCCGAAATAAAATAAAAATATTTTCTTTTGTTTATGATTTGAAGCATAGACTGTTTTTTTATAAATATTATTTTTCCGAATTTTTTTGATGGCTAGGAACAATCAACCACACTCTTTTTTCCGCCCATTCTCTCAAAGTGAAATTCAAAATTGTTTTAGTGATCACAATTGCAGTGAACATAGAAACAATTACGCCAATAATCAAAACAACGGCAAATCCTTTGACAAATCCGGTCCCCACCCAAATAAGAATGAGTGATGTTATGATGGTGGAAAAATTACCGTCCCGAATACTTGGCCAAGCTCTTTCAAAACCTTGCCTGATTGACCCCAAAACATTTCTCCCGGAAGCTAATTCTTCTTTGGTCCTTTCAAATATGAGAATGTTCGCGTCTACCGCCATTCCAATAGAAAGAATGAAACCGGCAATTCCCGAAAGGGTGAAAGTAATTCCCCACGGAGTCAGAACGGAAAGTTTGAAAATTGTCACCATTAGAGCGGTATAAATCAAAAGAGAGAAAGAGGCTACTAATCCTAAATAACGATAATAAAAAATCATAAAAATCAAAATTACTCCCAGCCCCATTGCTCCGGCTTTCATACTTTCTCGCAAAGAAATTTCTCCTAGCGATGCCTCTACACTATTTTGAGAAACAAGGCTTATTGGAACAGGAAGAGCGCCTTCATTAAGATTTTTAACCAAATTTTTAGCGTCTTCAAGAGTAAAATTTCCCGTTATAACCGCTTCTCCATTGGTAATTTCCGCTTGAACTGTCGGAGCGCTGATGATTTCTCCGTCCAAATAAATAGCCACTTGTTTTTTCAGGTTTCTCTTGGTAATCTCGGCAAAAAGTTTAGCGCCTTCATCATCAAATTTCAATCCCACTTGCGGTTCCGCCAATCCCTGATTTTGAAGTTCCACTTTGGCGTTTTTCAAATTTTTTCCCGTTAGACCAGTAGAAACAAATTCTTTTTGCGGTTCCGGTTGGGTTTGTTTGGCAAAAAGAATATGCGCGCTTTTGAATTCTTGATCGTCTCCCTCTCCGCGAACTTGAATTTTTTTGATAATATGCCAACCAAAAGACGATTCCACCAACGACGGATAAATCGTGCCGTCAACAAGATTTTTATTGAAAATAACATCTTCATATTCAGGAACAAAACTTCCTTTTTTCACAAAATCATATTCTCCGCCGTTTTCTTTGGAACCCGGATCATCGCTATTTTCTTTGGCTAATTGAGCAAAATCTTCTCCCGCTAAAACTTTTTTCAAGATTTCTTCTGCCTTTTCTTTT
>PFHO01000009.1 GCA_002782345.1 Candidatus Moranbacteria bacterium CG_4_8_14_3_um_filter_34_16 | reverse complement strand
TGGAAAAAGGTTTGAGCTTTGTGGTAAATTTAACAGTCTCCCTCTCGGGAGACTGTTTCTGTCATGCACGGGCTAGGGTACACGCTTCGAACCAATATACTTGAAAATTGGGATGTGATTGAGATTAGATTGGAGCGTGCGAAAGCTTTAATGCAACAAAACTAATCTTGCTGTTTGGTCATAATCAATCTCGGTTCTCCATCTCCGAAATAATTTTCTTTGCGCGACTCCACCTTGAATCCAAACGACTCATAAAGCTTGCGCGCATGATTATCTGGATGCACACAAAGGGAAAGCTTTTTATGATCTCTCAACTTCTCAAATAGAAGCTCCATTGCCTTTCGCCCAAAGCCTTGTTTTTGGAATTCCTGTTTTATAACAAGGTCGCTTATATCAGCATGATCAGAACCTATGACATCATAAGAAATACTACCAACAATATCCTTATTATTTTTAATCAGAAACACAATCGATTTTTTAACATATTCTTCAACTTCTTTTTCATTGAAATATCCAGAATACAACTTCAATCCAATTGTAGTTTTTTCTATTTCAAGAAGCGTTTGAATATCTTTGGTTGTTGCTTGTATTAGTTCCATATTTCTTAATGACTTGAAAACAAATTGCTATGCTTGATTATTTTCAATAATTGCATAAAAAATTTTATTCCTCTTTTTTCTTATATTCTATATTCACATTTGTATTTTTAAATTCTGCTGTTATTTTTGCAAGATACTTTTCTGGATGAATATCACTTGAATCATGTCTAACTTCCTCTCGATCAAAATCTGCGAATAAGTGTGCTTTTTTTCCATTACCTTCATCCTTTTTAATAAAATAGATAATTGCCTGATTTCTTCCGTCTTTTTGAGACCATTTAATTCTTATTTTTCGTGTTTCATCTTCGCCCTCTTTTTTTATTGCATCATATGGAACATCAAGCGTTATTATTTCCGCTTGAGAATTTACAAAACCATCATATGCCTTATGAGCAATCTGTCTGAATTTTTGAAAACTATGTGGCATTTCGTAGTTTTTGCCACAAACATCACAATGTGCCTTTACACTTTCAATATTATCTCCGCTGAGTTCTGCTAAACACTGTTTATCCTTTGATAAAGAACTTGGGCACAATGGACCATCGACATGAATTTTATCATGTTGGTTAAACTGCGGACGAAACCCAAAACCCTGAACAATAATCACCGGAAATTGTTTGTTTCTTTCTATTCTGTCTAATTCCGATTCTCTTAGAACTTTTTGCCGAGCAACATTATTTGCCATATTCATTTGTGGAAATGATCTAGGATTTGTCATATCTTTAAACATTACTTATGTAATATGCTATCTATTGAACTTTCCGATAATTTTAATATCTTTTCACTTAGTTGAGAAACAAATGTTGGAATTTTTAATCCATCGGTTTCAATTTTACTCTTAACCTCAATAAATAACTCCAACCCCTTCTTGAATGTTTCGTAACCTAAATTGTCCTCAAACTTTGTTTCAAAACCTAAATATTTCTCTCTTATAATGCCATCAGGATATGCAGACTCAACCTTGCCGAATAATGACATAATTGAATAATTTTTTTCAATATTATTGAGTTCATCTTCGCCACCTTCTAGCTGCTTATCACCATCAAACAAAACAAAGCACGGTATTCCAAATTCATTATACAACCTAAAAAATCTATCTATTTCTCCTTTGCACCCACATCGCACAATAGAAATTCCTTCCTTTATATAATCAAAACTAATAAGATCGAAAAAATATGGCAACAATAGAGATTCAGATTGACCCTCAACCAAAATTATTTTTTTAGCAAAAAATCCTTCATTTGCCTTTTGGGTATCACCAGTATTTTCATAGGCATTTTTGTATCTCAATAGTAAGTCGTCCCCTGTTGATTCAATATCTTTTCTTTTTTTAAGATCGACAATAAATTTATCAATATCTGCATACTTTAAAAAAGTTCCATTCTCTTTCGTTTTCCTCACTATAAATATCTGATCAAAATTTCCCGTAGATAAAAAGTTTGCTGAATGAGTTGTATAAAAAATTTGAGTTCCCTCCCTGACTACATTGCCATCGTCATCAACTTTGTCCTCAGATAATTCTTTGAGTATTTTATAAAAATTTCTTTGTGCTTGTGGATGCAAAAATAGTTCTGGCTCATCTATGAAAATTGGACTTTTGTTGGCAAGGTTTAATTCCGAATAAGCCTTTAATATCGCAATTGAAATTGAGGCCTGCACACCCATGCCAAGATTTGAGGCTTGAAATTCAAGATCCATATCCGGCTCTTTAACTATAAGTTGAAGTGTTTTATAAAAATTCCAAGGATCATAAAGACTAAGATCCACCTGAAAATCTGATTGTGGCCTATTTAATTATTTCGCGCTTTCGTTTTGCACAATTGTGAGAAATTTTTTCATTATTTCTTCACCACTCTCATCTTTAACTGAAAAAAGTAATTGATCACGAATAATGGTCAACCAATTTTTTAACCACGCCTCTTTTGTTTTTGTTATTCCTTTATGGGTATATGTTTCGCCCATAAACTTTTTATTAACTTCTTGCAAAATTCTGCCCACAAGAGACCACCGACTCGAAGGAAGATAATCAAGAATTTTTCTATCAACACCAAGGTATGCAGAACAATATTTTTCTCTTATTTCACCCTTACAATTATATTGCTGACCATCATAAAAAAGGCCCGATTTTATCTCTTTCTCGCCTTGATAATTTTGCACTTCTCGAAATTCATTCATTTCAAGATTATGTCCATCGCTAAATTCCAACCTCACTGAAATTTTATTGTCTTCTTTTCCTAAAAAATGATCCTCCTTGCAAACAGAATTAAACGATGGATACATAGGGCCAAGAAGCCAATTTATTGCATCAACTATATTACTTTTTCCTGCACTATTACCACCAATAAAAGTATTTATGGACTTATTTGGCTTAAAGTCTATATCCTTTATACTTTTATAGTTCTTAATTACAATCCTTGTAATTCTCATATTCTTTTCATCTGACTAATAATAGTGTTTGCGAGGTCGCGCTTATCTATCAAAAATTGATCCCACTTATTTGATTCCTTTCTTTTCCTTCCTGCTACAAATCCATACATTGGTTTTCCGTCGTTTGAAATTTTGTTTGCAAGCCGCACAAAATCAGGCGCCGGCACAAACCAAAGGTAATCCCAGACATCGCCTTCTTCTGTGTCAAAATAACAAAATATAGTCGCCATTGAATAATTATCAACCACACCCGAAGCCTTCGTTGTTGCTGTGAAAATTTCGTCGGGACTATTTCCAAATCTACTTTTAATCTGAATATACATTGTTTTCAAACTCCCCTTTTCTTTCACGATAAGATCAATTCCCTCATCATCTGAAATTGGTTTATAACAAGAAAGCGTCGTGTCGTCATATAAAATAATGAGCTCGGCAATTCGAGCTTCGGCTATATCCCCTTTTTGTTTAGTAGAAACATCCTTAGAAATTTTCCAAACTTTGTCTTTTTTAATTTCAACATCACCAGCTCCAACTTTGATTTTAAGCGCATCAACCTTTACCACAATGTTCTTATTGATATCGAAAGTTGACGGAGCGGTTTTTATAAATCTGGAACCTTCTTTTTTGCTATTTATATCAACAATAAGCTGCGCGTTCATTGTATATTCTGGAGTTTTCCCAGCAGTTTTAAGCCAGCCACGATCAAGAGCAATCTTTGTGATTTCCTTGCTATGTAATGGCTTGCCAGCTTCCTTTAAAATTTGATATGCAAGTTCTTTAAATGAGTTCATAATTTTATACAGTTGCCTGACTCAATGTAGCACTTTGCTCAAGCTTATTAACAAAATTATCAATATTAAGTGGACGCACATCAAGACCTTCTGGCTTTATAAATTCAAAATATCTTTCAGTATCAATAAATGTTTTTGGCGAAATAAAGACAGAGTATTTCTTTGATCCATTACTTGCAAATTCTTCGAGATGTCTACGCACAGAAAAAGATTCTCTGATATGTTGTTGAGTGCCAGTTAAAAGGGTTACCTCTACAAGCACATTCTCACTTCCTTCAGCACATTCAATATCAGGGCTTCCACCAGAAGCAAAACTTGTCGGAAGACCTTCATCATCCGAAACAAAATTTGGCTTAACCACAACATCCGGTAATTTTTTGAGGATAGCAAGAGAAGTTAAAAACTCTAAACGCAATGGCTGTTCAATAACTCTTAAAATATCGTCTGATGAAGACTTTTTCTGTGCAAGATTAAGCATTTCTGTTTTAATAGTATTCCACTCAAAATACTTGACCCACTTGTCCAACTCCGCCCTAGTTGTTTTGACAGGAGCTTTGTATACCGAAAGTGTGGATATCAACTTTTGATCAATTGACCCCATATAACTGAAGAATTCTTTTTCCTCAGAAAACGATTTATATGTAGAATAATTTTTTAAAATATAATTCACTGCTTCGATTTCCTTTGTGTTGATATCAATAAAACGACCACCGCCACGCAATGTTATCAAACCAGTGAGACGCATTTTTCGAATAAAGTCATCTGGATAATCACCCAGAATTGAGTTATCATCTCTTTTTGTTTCATTCAGCAATCCATAGCACAAATCCAAAATTACTTCATTGCTTGGCGAATAACCATGTTTTTTACGAAGTTTTTTTATTTCTTTATATAAACCTTCAGCATTATCATCCTTCCAACAAAGAAACAGCGGTATTTCTGATCGAGAAATACCCGCTCCCTGATATTCATTATCATTTTTCAATAATTGAATTACCTGAATCAATAGAATCAAGGGAACATTTTTATTCAAAACTCTGCGAAAAGGATTCTGCCTTTGATATTTAGCAAAAGCATTTGCGAATACCATTAGTTCATTTTCTGGCTTTTCCTTATCAAGCAACATATTTCCACTTTCTGAAAATTCAATTTTTTCATTTTGCCAATACCAGACAAACCCTAATTCTTTCGCAATTTTAAACCAAGTATCAAATCTTGAAGGCCATCCTCGTTCAAAACCAGCTTCCTTATGGCTTTGCGGATTGTCATCAAAAACTTTTTTTGTTTCGGCGCCACTTAATTCAATTTCATTTTTCCATTTATCTTTAACGGAAAGTGAAACTTTCATTGGTTTATATAATCCCTTTTTTATAAGACTCTTGGCAACTTTTTCAATAATCTTGTTTGTTAAAATTTCTCCATCAAATTCCTTGAAAACCAACAAAAAATCTTTCAATCTTTCTGGGTTTCTCATTGTAGTTGTAAAAAGTAGCGGCTTGTATTCTTGTTGTCGTCTTGGCATAAATTTAGTAATTGGTAATTAAAACCTCTTTGATGTCTTTCTTACCGTTATTATGATAGCTTATATAATTACTTTGAATTTTGTGAACTTTATATTTTTTCATCCAGTTAATCAATAAATCATTCTTATTTCCTCTATAATGAGAAACATTTGATAAGGCAAATTTCACACCTTTTTTATTTAGCATATCCATTGTGCGCAATAAATCCGCTTCCGATTTTTTATCCCAAAATTTATTATATTCACTTGCGGTTATTAAATATGGCGGATCAAGATAAACAAAATCATTTTTTACAAATTTCTTATCAGCAAAAAATTTTCTAAAATCCTTTGCCCCTATCTTTATTTTTTTATCTTTTACAAATTCAAAATAATCTCCCAATGCACTGACAACATTTTTATTAAAATCAACATTTCCAACAGGTAAATTAAACTTACCACCTCCATTAAATCTTAGCATCCTATTGAAACCATAAATAAGAAGCATATACAGAATGAGCGGATCATTTTTCCGATAGTTATTAACACATGTCCTTAATTTTTCATAGCCAACTTTATTAAATCGAGCAAAATAAGTCTTTTTATGCTCCTTCTTCAATGCGATTGGAATTATATCTTCCTTATATGATTTTGATAGCTTGTATTTGTTAGCTATTTTTTCAACTCCTTTGAAAAATTTTCTTGGATTATCAGAGCTTTTAATTAAAAATTTATGAATATTTATAAAATGCTTATCATTATCATTCAAATAATACCTTTTAGCTTCAACATTCAAAAATACCGTTCCACCACCAGTAAAAGGCTCATAAAAATTATTTATTTCTCGAGGAAATAATTCAGTCAATTGCTTCATTAGCTTATATTTATCTCCGACATAAAATAATGGCGATCTTTTTATTTTTCTATGCATGGCTGACTTTTGTTACAAATAAATATTCCTTATGATTATCAAAATTCGTATTCCCAGCGTTAAAATGTTTATGTTTTTTTTCAAAGACCTTAGTTTTACCTTTTAATTTTAAAATTTTCTCAATTTCTTGAAGCGTAATTTTATTTTTCGATGAGCTACTTTTTGAATCATAAGTATTATTATATGAAACAACCAAATATCTAGCATCAATATCATTCACCAACTCAGCAAATTTATCTTTTGCGCTAGTCGTGCAATAATCACTCATGTTTTCAGGGGCAGGCTTTAAAGCAACGCCGTATAGTTCTGGCTTATTCCACTTAGTGAGTGTTTCAAGTACATGATAAAATCGACTATACTGACGAGAATTGTATGGCGGATCAATATAAGCGATGTCTGCTTTTATCTTCTTTGCCAAAGCGTTTGTATCTTCTTGAAAAATAAAAACTTCTTGAGTTTCAATCGGATCAATTGGCCTCATAAAAAAATCATCGCTCAGCTGATCTTTTTTAAAATAAGCGTCATAATGACCAACGGTATTTGCAATTTTATCGATAGAATAAAGCAATGATGCAATAAGCATAAAATATTCTCGTCCTGTGAGATTTTTTTTATTTTTTTCAATACTTTCCCGAATAAACCCAATTATCTTTGAAGAATTTTTGCTAAAATATTTTCCACCGAAATTATCCGAAAAATAATTATCATCTAAATCTTCGGCACTTATATTATTAAAATCCTTAATGATACTATCTATCTTATTTTTATCCCATTCACCTTTTCCGAAAAAGGCTTGGTAAATCACATAATTAGAATGTAAAAAATCATTTAGAATTATTTTTTTAAAATGTTTTGCTGCAACAGCAGAAACAACGCCAGTTCCAGCAAAGACATCCGCAAAACAATCCCCTTTGCATTCTTCCTTAATGATTGAAAAAATCCAGTCTATAAGCTTGCTTTTACCGCCAATGTATCGACGATTATGGAGTTGCACATGATTCTCTTTTGTCTGCGGAATATAAAAATAATTTTCTTTTATAGTTTCTGCCGCAATTTCATAGCTAGGTCTTTCGAGTTCCATTAAATCAAAAAGTCTCGCCTGCACACCCTCGGCAACATAATCAACATCGGTTACATTTTTCAATGAACCATAAAAACTATGGCTTCCATTCTTAGCGGTAATCAAAAAATCAGTAACGGAAATTCCCATTATCTCGCCAGCTTGAGCAATTCGCTCAACAACAATTCGATCCTTTTCACTCGGATTTGGATCGCCCGTCGGATGATTATGAACAAGGATTATACTTGCAGAATTTAATTCAATCGCAGGATGAAAAATTTCCCTTGGATGAACCAAGCTTTTATCAAGCAATCCTACACTTATTATCTCTTTTTTTATCAACGCATTTCTGGCATTCAAATACAAACAGACGAGATACTCTTTCTTTTTGTCTTGCAAATCATAAACAACAGATAAAACATCTTTCGAATTTTTAATTATGATATCAATTGCAGCACTTTCTTCATGAAATCTTTTCACCAAAGAAATAGCAGACACAATTTGCAATGCTTTAGCTTGTCCAATTCCGGAAATATCTTGCAAATCATCAACCGTAATATTTAAAAAATTTTTACCAAACCTTTTAATAATTTGCTGTGCAAGTTTTTGAACATTTTTCCCCTTGATACCGCTCCCTAACAAAATTGCCAAAAGATCACTTTTGGAAAGTGCATCTGGTCCTTTTTGGAGAAATCTTTCTCTCGGACGATCTATTTTTGGAATATCTTTAATCTTGGCCATATATTCTTTGAAAATCAAAACTTTTCCCCCGAAAATAAAGGAATTTTTATATTTATATGATACCATTAAGTAAGCGTTTACTCAAGATAAACCAAAAACAAGCAAAAATGGACAGAGCAATCAAAAAACATGTTCAATTGGTCAAAATAAACAATGGTTGTTGCCTTCTCTCAAGGAGCGTTTTTCAAGGCTCCCTGGATAATACTTTCCCCCTAAGCAAATACACAAAAGACCCGCTCAAGAACATTTACATCACAGACAAAAATATGGCCTTGTCATATATCGGATGCGACAGAAAACAATTAATCCCTTATGTGCAAATGGTAAATTTTGTGTATATCGAAAAAACGGGTCAGGCAAATTTTAAAGGATTTCAATTCCCCAAGAAATTATATGTCGATTTTATAAATCTGGAACAAAAAAATGATTTGAAAGATTTTCTGGAAAAATCTTTAGATTTTTGTATTTTTCCCACTGATTCTGAAATGCAACAACTTTTCAAAAAATACAGAAAAGCAGGACTAAGAGGCATGCCGATATACTATGCGTCATATGGATATAAAATTCCGGAAAAGCTGGACGCGCAATTCAGAGAAGCGCTTTTCAAAATCGCCGAAATAAACATAAATTTTATTTGGGAAAAACAGCAAGAATTGAAAAACTTTGTTGCAGATTATTTGGCAAGTAAAAAACATGAAAACAACCTTTTATGGCTGAATAAACAACTAGAAAATATTTCCCCTACTCTTATGGATCATAATTCCTACATTTGGGAAAGAGTACGCGATGCAAGGTTAATCGAAAGAGATGATAGGAAAATTGAAGACGCTATCGGAATGAAAAGCGTAAAAAATATTTACCCGATTGAATCATATAGGGTTTATGGCCACTATGCGTTATGTTGTCTAGAAATTGCCTTAGACATACAAGAAGCATTGCCCTTTTACCTTTGCTCAAAGTGCGGCCAATTGAACCACAAAGAAACAGGATCAAAAAGAAAAACTTGCCCGCCTTCAAATAAAAGTTGCCGCAACAGACGAGAGCGGGAACGAAAAGCCATAAGCAATAAGCACAAAAATAAATTGGCTTGAATAAAATTATAATTCACAAGAATATTCACACCGCCCCCAAGGGCGGTTTTCTTAATTAAGCTGGGAATATGAAACAAGAATTCCCACCTGAATTAATCGCTGACTGCCAAAAACTGCTTCTTGAACAAGCGGGAATTAAAATCACGACAGATCAAGCCGAGATATATCTTGAAAAAATGGGTCGCCTCATGCTGGCACTTGTGAAAATTTACGACGAAAAACAAAATTATAAGAAAAAATAAATGGAAAGAACTATTCCAATCGATGACAATGCCCAAATCGTGATTGAACCGGAAAACTATATCCTCCAATATCGGCGCAAGTCAAAAAGCCAAATATCGTGGCGCACAGCTGGCTATTTCTCTGATTTGATATCTTTAGCCACTGAATACCTGAACGAAGCGCCAAAACGAGCTGACAACGCAATTAAGGATATAAATGGGATAGTCGTAACCATTGAGAGAGCAGAAACTAGAATCTGCAAACTAATTAGTAAACTAAAACAATACGATGGAAGGAATAAATAATCAAATAGCGGGCATAATGGAAAAGATACTAAAAAATGCGCCCATAGATGACAAGTGTCCGATAGCCGACAAGACATTGCGAGAAAAATGGAAGTGTGGAAAATTTGATCGAGGCAATGAAACATTTTGCCACAGCGTATCAGGATATTCAAAATGTCCTCACTATGTCAAATGGTTTTATTGGAATCTTTGGAGAATGGTTGCCATTGAACTTGCAAAGATGAAATTCGAGCAAAAGAAAAAAGAAGCAAAAAAGAAATTATAAGTATACTTACTTACAAATTATTTACTATTCGAAAAGAACGCCCTCTTCTAAATCTATCTCTTCGAAAAGATCGACCTAATCGAAGAATAAAAAAATTTGTTGGCGCTCTATCCGAAAAATGAAAACAAGCCTAAAAAAATCTTTTCGCGCGAATTATGCGACATCACACACATTAAAAAGGCTTAGATAAACTATAGTTATAGGAATTAAAGATTGAAGTGGATCAGCCGCGCGCGCCGGCAACGAACCACTGGCTCGAGAAAATGGGCAAATCTTGGCAGAGGCGCAGAGATAAGAGCGTGAGAGGCCAAAAAAATTGATTCAATCTTTGAGGAGACGTGTTTTTGCCGGCCGGTGACGCCAAGCGGATCCGGACGGAAAAACACAAGCGACGAGAAGTTGAAGCGATTTTGTTTGGACACGGTGAAAAGGGACAACGAAGCAGTGATTTTGTTCTTTGCACAAAACAGAAAAGAGGCGTCAGAGAGAAAGACTTTCTGGCAGAAAAAAATTTGAGCAAATGTGAGAAGACGTGTTTTTTGTTCCCCTCCCTATCCTCAAAACAAAAAACACAAGCGACGAACGTTTGTGAGAATTTTGTTTCTGCTCTCCACGGGCGAACCCCCGCCAAGATTGGCGGGGGCAGGGGGTGGTTGAAATATGAATGAGGAAAAACCCACGAGTCGCATAATCTCACATTCTTGCGACAGGTCTTGTTTCTCAAAGTTTTCAAAATTTTTTTGGGAGGGCGGGGTTCCCTGCCAAATAAAATTTTAGAAAACTTTGCAAGAAACAAGGGTTAAACAAGGGTTACCTGTTGCAAAATGTCAGATTGTGCGAGGCAACGCCCTTGCTCTTGGGTTTTTCCATCCTTGCGGGGAAAGAATGAAAAGAATAACCGCCGAGGTTTTCGTTCTATAAAAGAGTTTTTTCACGAACCTTTATAAAATGCGCTGGTCTGCCGTCACGAAACGGAAAAATATGAATTGTGTTTTGATTGGTGAGAAATTTTTGAAAAAAATTGCTCACGATTCAAAAATTCCTTTTAAAAAGTTTTCCCGGTTCGGGGCGGCTGTCCGGCAAACCTTATTATTCGGTTCGTGAAAAAACATACTGCGAGGAAAGTTTGAAAACCTGGGTTTTCATTACCAAACAATGCGGCGCGCCACAAAACACTATTTATGGTACTAAACAGAAACGCGCCGCTATCGCTTTGGGACTAGAAATAAATTGCAAAAAATGATATTATATAAGGCTCTAGACCATCAAATTAATTAATATTTGTGTAAAATTTTCAATAAATCAGTTTGTAATTCCTGCTCATTTC
>PFHO01000057.1 GCA_002782345.1 Candidatus Moranbacteria bacterium CG_4_8_14_3_um_filter_34_16 | reverse complement strand
ATCCGGAAAACCCGGAACGATTGTAGCAAAATTCTCCAGCCAGGAAGGCTATGAAATTTTAGAGAAGAGTCAAACTCTTCTCCCTTGCGGCGCCGAGCCGCAAGAAATAGTCTTTGACGTCATTGCAAAGAATTCCAGCAATGACGCAAAGATGCAACTTTTTTTTGGTCTTGAGGCTGGAGAGTATAGAATCTCCAGCCTTTGGGTGGAAGTCTTCACCCAATAAAAATTTTGCAGAGTGGTTCGGACGCTTCCGAACCACTCTGCTAATCAAAAGTTTTCATTGATTTGAAAGCTTTTTTATTTGGAAAAAATATATTTAGAATTTCTTTTTTTTGTTTTTTAAATTTTTTGTCACAAATCGCTTTATAATAAATCTTTGCCTTTATGAAGAAAACATTCTTAAAGTTTTTGCTATATGCAATTATTTCTTGAATCCGGTTATAAAACACTTGACTTTTTTCTAACTTGTGATAGTCTTGACGGTTAAAAAATAAAGAAAGAAAACCAATGAAAATCGCTTTTATAGGACAAAAGGGAATTCAGGTTATCTCTGGAGGAGTGGAAAGAAGAGTGGAAGAGATTAGTGTAAGAATGGCTCAAAGAGGTCATCAAGTTTTTGTGTATGCCAGAAAGGATTATTCATCGGATAAATGTTTTAAAAAAGAATTTAAAGGCGTAAAAATAATTTATCTTCCGGCTATTTTAACCAAAAATTTAAGTGCTTTGACACATACTTTTTTGGCAACAATACATTCTCTTTTTCAAAGCTATGATGTGATTCATTTTCAAGAGCCCGGACCATCTTCTTTATGTTGGATCATAAAAATTTTTTCTCCTAGAACCGCCCTTATTGCCACTTTCAATTCTCGCGATAATCAACATCAAAAATGGGGATATTTGGCAAAAAAATATCTGCTTTGGGGAGAATGGGTGATAAGCAAATTTCCGGATAAAGTTATCTCTGCTAGTGAAACTTTGCAAAAGTATATGAAAGAAAAATATCAGAGGAAATCAGAAATTATTTATAATGGCGCTTCAAATTTAGAAATAAATGAACCAAAATTAATTGAAAGATTCAGTTTGGAAAAAGAAAAATACATTCTTTCTGTTTCAAGATTGATAAGACACAAAGGAATTCATTATTTAATTAAAGCTTTTGATAATTTGCAAAAAGAAAAAAAAATTCCTTCCGAGTTTAAACTGGCAATTGCGGGAGAAGGAGCTTATACGGATGATTATGTGAAGGAAATAAAAGAATTATCCCTAAAAAATAAAAATATAATTTTTACTGGAAATCAAAATGGAAAAAATTTATCTTCTCTTTTTCAAAATTCTTTTGTTTTTGTTCAACCATCAGAAACAGAAGGATTATCCAATACGCTTCTAGAAGCAATGGGGTATGGAATCTGTCCAATTATCAGCGATATAGAAGAAAATGTTATTCCTGTGAATGGAAATGGAATTATTTTTAAAAACAAAGATGTTAAAGATTTGGAAGAAAAATTAATTTTTGCTTTCAAAAATAAAGAAATTGTCAAAGAAAAGGGGAAACAAGCTCAAGTTTATACTAGAAACAAATATAGTTGGGAAGAGAACACTTCCAAGACCTTAAAAATTTACGAAAAAATTTTAGAAAAGAAAAAGAATATAAGATAAATTGTTAATATCTTAAAAAACCGATGAAAATCGCTTTTATTGATCAAGAAAAAATATCATTTTTGTCAAACAGAAAAACGGGAGAATATAGCGAAAATTTGGCGAAAGAATTGGCGAAAAAAGGTCACCAAGTTTTTTTCTATATGGCAAAAGATTGCGTATCAAAGCTTGACGGTGTTAGTGAGATAACAATAAATAGCGGACACCTTGGAAAAAAAATTCAAAAAAAATTATTTTTTTTGCAAGCAAATTGGCAAGCGCTTTTTCAAGATTATGATGTAATTCATTATTATTGCGACAGTTTGCCTTTTTCTTTTCTTTTACTCAAAGTTTTCAAAAGAAGAACTGTTTTTTTGCTTACCTTCAAATTTCAAAGTGGCGAAAGGAATAAAAAATCTTGGTTAAAATCTATTTCCTTTCGCTGGATTGATCAAGCCATAACTACACAAAAAAGTTTTAAGAAATATGTTTTGGAAAAATACGCGAAAAAAATTTTTTTAATGCCATGGGGAATTGACGGAAAAAAAGAAGAAAACATAAATTATTTGAAAAAATGGAATCTGCAAAAGGGAAGTTATATTCTTTGGGCAAATAAATTGGAAAAAGAGAGTGGCGCTCATTTAGTAATTAAAGCTTTTAAGAATTTGGAAGATATGCATCTGACACGCGAAAAAAAATTGGTTATTTTTGAAACAAAAATTTTGAAAAATGCTTATGCAAAAGAAATCAAGGATATGGCGCGCGGACGAGAAAATATTATTTTTGCCGGTTGTCAATCGGAAGAAATTTTGAACCAATTTTTTTTAGGAGCTTATTTTTTTCTTAAAACCAACTTAAAAGAAAAAATTCCTTCTATTGTTTTAAAAGCGATGAAATATGGAAAAGCGACTTTGGCGATTGATTCAAAAAACAGACGAGATTTTTTTAATGATGAAGTGGCTTTATTTTTCAAAAAAAATATACAGGGTAATTTAGAGGAAAAAATGGTAAGAATGATAAATAATCCTGATGAAACAAAAAAAATGGGAGAAAGAGCGATAGTTAAGGTAAAATCTAAAAATAGTTGGGAAAATATAGCTAATCAGTTGGAAAGTTTATGCGAGGATATTTTTTTCAGAAAACAGAAAAAAATATTTTCCAACAAAATGAATGAAAGAAATATTTAAGACAAAATCTTTTTGGACAATTTTTTTGTTGGCGTCTTTTGTGATAACATCGGCTTTTTTCAATTTGGAAAAAATATTTCAATCAGAAATTGATTTTTTGATCATTCCTCAAAACGAAGTGTCGGTCAA
Organism: Candidatus Moranbacteria bacterium CG_4_8_14_3_um_filter_34_16; assembly: GCA_002782345.1. GTDB lineage: Bacteria > Patescibacteriota > Minisyncoccia > Moranbacterales > UBA2206. The sequence goes on along the minus strand of PFHO01000057.1, from coordinate 8,863 downwards.
AAATTCTCCTCAAATTATTTCCAATTTGAGCGCTCTTCCCGCAACTTTGTCTTTTTTTGGAGAAATAATCCGAGAAAATCCGGATCTTTTTAATGAAGGAATCGGAGAATTTCCGGATGATAAAAAAAAGCAATATTGGAATAAAAAAATTAAAATAGAAAATTTTAAAGAGACTGGAATAATAAGAATTACGCTAAACGACAAAGATAGATTTCAGCTAGAAGATTTAGCTGATCAAGTAAAAGAAACTTTTATAAAGTCTGTTGGAATTTATTATGATATTAAAAAAGACATTGATGTTCGTTTAATTGAAGAACCTATTGTTCAAGATGCTTTTGCTCAACCTTTTTGGATAATAATTTTAAAAGGTTTTTTAACCGGATTTTTGATTTCATTTCTTTCTTTTTATTTTTCTTTTTCTTTTTTGAAAAAAAATCAAAAAAATGAAAAGAAACAAACAAAAAAAGATTATTTTCAAAGCAATTTCAACCAAAATAAAAAATCATTTTTTGAATTAAAACCAAACAAAAATGAAATTGGCAAGAAAAAGTTTACTGAATCAAAGATAAAGCCATGGATTTTGGCAGAAACAACAGGAGAAGAAAATTATTTTTCCGGATTTTCCAAAAAATGGATGGCGCCGGACAATCTTCCGGTAGCGCCGGAGGAACCAAAAAAAGAAGATGAAAAAAAAGAGGAGCTTATTTTTTCTGTTCCCAAAAGCAAGCATTTGTTTTCACAAAATTTTCCAAATGAAAATTTGCCAAAACATAAAGATAAAACAAAAGAAGACTTGTTGCCGACAAAAATGTCGGAAGAAAATGAAACGGAAGAATTAGAGTTTCGTGAACCTACACTGGAAGAAGTAAAAGAAAGATTGAATAAATTGTTAAGCGGAAAGAAAATATAAAATAATTTTTGATTTAGACAAAGACTTAATTTAATTTTTATAAAATTTATGGCAAAGAAACGTTCTAAAAAATTCTGGGTTATATTTTGGTCATTAGCGGTTATTTTCTGGGTGTCTTTATATTTTTTTCTTCAATTCAGAAATGATAAGATGCAAATGATAACAAAAACCATTGACTTTTTGCCCTTTAGGCTGGAAGAAAAAGAAGAATATAAATTTATCGCTTATTTTGCCGATTATCTTTTGAAAAAAGATGATCAGGAAAAAGTTTTTTTGGTTTTGTTTCAAAATGATATGGAACTCCGTCCGGGCGGAGGATATATCGGTTCTTTTGGAATTTTAAAAGTGAAAAACGGAGAAATTTTGGAAATTGGAACTCATGATCTTTCCAATTTTGACGCGCGTATTCCTGATACTCAAGAACCGCCTTATCCAATAAAAGAAATGTTGCATATCGGTTCTTGGAAATTGCGCGATTCCAATTGGTCGCCGGATTTTTCAGAAAACGCAAAGAAAGCTCAATATTTTTATGAAATGGGAAAAGGAGAAGAAAAATTTGACGGTATTGTGGCGATAAACTCCAAAGTGTTGACTTCTTTTTTAAGTGTAACTGGACCAGTCACTTTGCCCAGTTATCCCGGAACATACGACAGTGAAAACGCTATTTTAACATTGGAATATCAAGTGGAAAAAGGATATGCCAAACAAGGGTTAGAAATAGGGGAACGAAAATCAGTAATGAATGAATTGGCGCAGGAAATTTCCCAAAAAATTAAAACTTTGGACAATTCCAAAAAAATTGATTTGGCTAAAATGATTTTGAATGATTTAAATAATAAAAATATCCAACTTTTTTTCAAAGATCAAACATTACAGTTTCAAACGCAAAAAGCCGGTTGGTCGGGAGAAATGAAAAAAAATTGGAATAATGATTATCTGATGATAGTGGACGCTAATCTAGGAGCTTTGAAAAGCGATTATTACATTAAAAGAAATTATTCATACACAGTTGATTTTTCCAAAGAAAGACCGGAGGCACGACTTAAAATTATTTATAATCATACTGCTAAAGAAAAAGATTGGATGACTAAAGAATATCTTAGTTATCTAAGAGTTTATGTTCCCGCCAACTCTTGGCTTTTTGATTCCAAAAATTTAGGCGAAATTCGCTTTGGAAATGAACTGGAGAAAAAATATTTCGCGTCCATTATTACAGTGCCGATAGGACAAACTAAAACGGTAGAGTTGGATTATTATTTGTCGGAAAATATTAATGAAGAGAATTATGATTTATTTTTCCAAAAACAATCTGGATTAGGAAATGTTCCAGTGGGGATTAGTGTGATTTCTAAAACTGGAGAAAACAAAAACTTTCCCATTACTTTGCAAAATGAATGGGAAATGAAGAAATGATTTAGAAGGGTTTTCTTTATTGCTAGATATCTAAAATAGATTTTTATTTCTGTAACTTACTTTTAACCCCCGATTCCCAAGAAGGGAACTTTTTCTGGAAAATTTATTGAATAGATACCATTGATATCTTTTTGTCTATCGGTGAAATATATTTTTTCCAAAAATCCGTCGTAAATTATGAAAGGATTTTCAATTGTGGTGTTGAAAAGATCCATACAATTGCGATGATCACGCGAATCCAACTCAATTATTTTAGCCCAACTTCCGGAACTAAAAACAATATGCTCATAATCATTGAACCACTGGACATTTTTTATCGGTTCGGAATAGCGGGTTATATTTTGAGTTTCATTTTCAGCGCGAAGGGGCGGAGTGAGCCAATCACGAGTAAAATAAACTGAAATTTCATTGGGTGTCCAAAAAGCGACTTTTTTTCCATCATCGGAAAAATGGATTCCGGAAACATTTTCTCCCAATTTTTTGAAATATGTTTCATATTCTCCTTTATTGAAAATGTAAAAATTTTTATCTTCTGAAATAAAAGCTATTTTGGAATCATCGTAAATAATCAATCTATAAATAATTTTGTTTTCTTCGGAAAAATTTTGAGTTATCTGAACAGGTTCCATTTCTTTCCCAATATCTTTGCGAAAGACCAAATTAGATGGATTTTTCACATAATAAACTCGCGATCCGGACAAATCATAGCTGGAAACATCGGAAGCGATTTCTTTTAGATCGGAGGGGTTTTGAGTGTCAGCTCTCATAAGAGAGCTATTCTTTTTGTTTATAAAAAAAACATAGTTTTGTTCTTGCGGGTCCCAACGAACATCTTGAATATCTTCTTCTTTAATAGCTTCATTAAGGTTTAAAAAAATATTTTTTTCCAAATTAACGATAAAATAAGCGTAAGGAGAATTTTCAATTTGAGAAATTTGGATATTTTGATTATTCTTTTTTACCGGAACGGACAAAAATTTTCCCCTAGGAGACCATTCTATATTTTCTCTTCTTTCTTCTTCAACCAAATTCCAATCGGGAAAAGAAAATTCATTGTTGATTTTTTCATTTTTAATATCAAAAATCTTTAAATTAAAATTTTCATTTTCCTGAAAGACAAAGACTAAAAAATCGTTTTGAGGTGAAACAAAAAATTTTTCCGCTTTTTTTGTGTCAAGTGGAATTTTTTCATAGGACTTGCGTGCCAAAACAACATTCCAAAATTCGCTGGATAAACCACTATAAACTGTGGTTTTTTTGCTCCAAGCTTGAAAATTGTCTTTGGAAATTTCAATATTGTAATCTCCCGGAAAAATACTAGATATATTGGAAGATCCGTTTATAAGATCTGTTCTCTGCTGCGATTGTTTCTTTTCTCCATTAAGAGAAACATCTACCGCTTGAGGATTGGATTTAAAGGTGATTGTTCCACTGTGGACAAAAACTCCTTTTTTAAAATCAAAAAGAAAACCCTGAGAATATAAAATTACAACAGGGGCGATTAAAAAAAACAAGATTGCCAAAAACCAAAAAAAAACTAATCTTTTCGCTTTTTCCATAATTTCTTTTATTCTACCAATTTTTTTCAAAATTGTCTATTTTTTAAATCAGTATTTTTTATTTTAGAAAACATTCAGAAACGAATCTTTAGAAAAATTAGCAAATGAATCGGAAAATTGACAAAAAATTGATAATTCTTGCCAAAAAGATAATTCAGTGCTAAGGTATAAACGAGAAAAAAGAAATCGCTAAGGAATGTTACTTTTTCGGTTTACCTGCCTTGCCGGTAGGCGAATAACTCGCACTTCGCAAATATAACCAAAAACTTTCGTCCTCGATCAATGGCGGATAAACCGAAGTTTTGGACATTTGCGACCCGCTCAAACAGGATAAACCTAGAAAATAACATTCTTGGGTGACTTGAAAAAATAAATTTTAACTTGAAAATTTTATGCCCGTAGCTAAACAACATCATACCAAAGCTAGAAGAGATCGTGCTAGAGTTTTTCACAAAATTGAAACCAAAAAATTGATTGTTTGCTCCAACTGCCAAACCAAAATTTTGCCTCATAAAGTTTGTCCTAATTGCGGATTTTTTAAAGGCAAAGAAACAGTGGACACTCTTAAAAGAAAAATAAAAAAAGAAAATAAATAAAAAATGATAAGTTATTCTTTTTTGGCTTATTCTTTTTTTGAAATAAATTTTTATGGCTAATCGTCATCTTTCTCGTTCAATTGCTATGCAGTGTCTTTATGAGTGGGATTTCAATGATCAAAAAATTGATAGTGTAGAAGCGATAATTGAAAAAAACATTTTAGAATTTGGCGCTGGAATGAAGGATGATTCTTTTGCGCGAAATTTGACTCTCAATACAATAAAGAAGATAAAAAAAATTGACCCGTTAATTGAAAAGTGTGCGCCGGAATGGCCGTTGGCACAAGTAACTATAGTTGATCGTAATATTTTGCGATTAGGCATATATGAATTGCTTTTTGGCAACTACAAGGAAGTCCCTCCAAAAGTGGCTATAAATGAGGCTATAGAATTGGCTAAAACTTTTGGCGGAAACTCTTCCGGAAAGTTTGTTAACGGAGTTTTAGGCACTATTTACAGAGAATTAGGAGAACCAATGAAAGAAGATTTGTCTTTAAAAGAAAAGAAAGCTCCAAAAGAGGACATTTCTAAAAAGTAGTTTTTAAATAATTTATTTTTAATTTTCAATTTTCAGTTCTCACTTTATTTAATTTTTATTTTAAAAATTTTTCAATAACGAAAATGTTTCTTGATGCCGTTATGTGGACATATTTTATATTTCAAAAATTGAAGGTTGCGAATTGAAAATTGTTTCTCTTTATGTTGGAAAAATTAGAAGAAAAAATTGGGGTTAAATTCAAAAATCTTGATTTTTTGAAAAGTGCCGTAACTCATCGATCTTATCTAAATGAAAATCGCGGTTATAAATTAGAGCATAATGAACGATTGGAATTTTTAGGTGACGCGGTTTTGGAATTGGTCGTTACGGAATATCTTTACAAAAATTATCCCAATCCTGAGGGAGAACTGACCAATTGGCGGGCAGCTCTTGTCAATGGCGAAATGTTGGCAAAAATTTCCAAAAAATTAGAAGTGGAAAAATATCTCTTGATGAGCAAAGGGGAAGCAAAAGACACTGGCAAAGCAAGGCAGTATCTATTAGCTAACGCTTTTGAGGCCATTACGGGAGCGATATATTTGGATCAGAAGGAAAAAGGATATGAAAAATGCAAAGAATTTATTTTGAAAAATGTTATTTCTCAATTAGATGAGATTATTGAAAAAAAATTGTATATGGATCCAAAAAGTCATTTTCAAGAAAAATCTCAAGAGATAATGGGAATTACTCCCAGTTACAGAGTTTTGGAAGAGAGCGGACCGGATCATGACAAAAAATTTGTCGTGGGAGTTTATCTTGAAGAAGAATTGGTTGCGAAAGGAAAAGGGAGGTCTAAACAGGACGCACAAAGAAACGCGGCGGAAGAAGGTTTGAAAAATAAAAAATGGTAGAATAAAGAAAAAATTTTGAAAAAATCGGTATAGCAAAACCGATTTTTTATTTTTTAAAAATTATAGTATAATGAAATTATCTTGAATGAAGTTGTCAAAAGATAATCGTTTTTTTGACGGTTTTATTTTTTTGAAGTTCTCTTTCAAAAAAATAAAAGTTGTAAATTTCCTGTTTGCAAAATTTTCTCAAATTGTCACGCACCAAAATTTTAGGAAAATAAGCTTACGAAAAGTTATTTAATTATAATTGCCACTATTGTATCAGAGTTGTATAAGTATATTTTTTAGTAAAAGTACAAGTTTCAAAAATAAAAAATCATTTTTTTTAATATGTTTCTTAAGAAAATAGAAATTTCGGGATTTAAATCTTTTGCGACAAAAACAACGTTGAATTTTTTGGCGTCTTCTGGAAAAGCGGGAAAATGGGGAGTAACAGCTATAGTTGGTCCTAATGGAAGCGGAAAGTCCAATGTAGCCGATGCTCTTCGTTGGGTTATGGGAGAACAATCAATGAAAAATTTACGCGGGAAAAAAGCGGAAGATATAATTTTTGCCGGTTCAGGGGAAAAAGCGCGTTTGGGAAGCGCCAGTGTAATGATTTTTTTGGACAATACCGACAAAAAAATCAATTTGGATTTTCAAGAGGTGACTATTGGAAGAAAAATTTTTCGTTCAGGAGAAAGCGAATATCTGATAAATAACGCACGAGTTCGTTTGCAAGATGTCACCGATATATTGGCAAAAGCCGGAGTAGGAAGAGAAACTTATGCGATAGTCAATCAGGGAATGGCCGACTCAGTTTTAAATGCCACTTCTCAAGAAAGAAGAGTTATTGTTGAAGACGCTGCAGGAGTAAAACAATATCAAATTAAAAAAGAAAGATCTATTCGTAAACTTCAAACTACCCGACAAAATTTGCAAAGAACATCCGATTTAATGAGAGAAATAGAACCACACCTGAAAATTCTGAAACGTCAATCGCAAAAAGCTTCCCAAAAAGAAATTGTAGTTTCAGAACTAAAAGAAAAACAGACTATTCTTTTTTCTTCTCTTTGGTATAATTTTCAAAAAGAAAAGGGGACATTGGTTGAAGACAAAGAAAAAATAGGTCGAGAAATGATGAATGCGCAAAGAGAAGAAGATAAGCTTTCGGACGAAATGAATAAAGTTTCCAAAGAAGAAAAAAATGTTTTGAAAGATAATTTGGGAGAAAAGCAAAGAGAAATAAGAGAGAAACTTCGTCAGTTAGAAAAAGATTTGATTTTCAAAAAAGGCAGGATTGAAGTTGAAAAAGAAAAAGAAAAAAACAAAAAATTTTTGGAGGAAATGATTATTAAAAGTATTCTGGTGGATCTTAGCTATGTCAAAAATAATATTGAAGAAATCAGAAAAGATCAGAGTCGTTTAATTGAAAGGTTAAAAAATGTGGAAAATCTGGAAGAACTTCAGGATATTAGAGAATTTGCTAGAGCTATCCAACAAAAACTTTTTGAATTGAAAACCGATATTGAAAAAGGAAAAAAAGAAGAAAAAAAAGAAGAAATATCAAAGACAAAAAAAGTTGATTTTGAAATGATCCAAAAAATTTCCGAATTGGAAAAAGAAGTTGTATCTTTAAAAAATAGTATTCAAAAAGAAGAGGAAGAACTGTCAAGTATTTTGAAAAAACAACAAAGCGAAGAAAAAAGAATTAGAGAGGAACGCAGTCTTTTTTTTGAAACAGAAAAAAAATTAAGAAGCAAACAGATTTTGTTGGATTCTCTCAAAGATCAATATAATGAGATGAAAATTTCTTTGGCCAAAGTTGAAGTTCGTGAAGAAGATTTGAGCAATCAAATCAAAACAGAGTTAAAAAAAAATCCAAACGATTTAGAAAAAAATGAACAAAATTTTAATCGAGATGAGTTAGAAAGAGAAATTTTCAGGTTAAAAGCAAAAATGGATCAAATCGGCGGAATAGATCCTTTGGTTGTTGAAGAATATCAAGAAACCAGTGAAAGATTTGATTTTTTGAAAAGAGAATCGGAAGATTTGGAAAAAGCTCTTTTGTCTTTGAAAAAGATAATCAAAGAAATGAACTTTAAAATTGAAGGAGAATTTGAAAAAGCTTTTGAAAAAATTAATAGTGAATTTTCCAAATATTTTAAAATTATTTTTGGAGGAGGACAAGCTAAATTGTCCAAAATAACGATGCCTTCCGCTAAACGAAGAAAAAATCAAGAACAAGATATGAATATTGAAGAGGAAGAAATCTCAAAAAATGAAAAGGAAGAGAATAGTGAAGAAAATAAAAAAGAAATAGGAATTGAAATTGTGGCTTGCCCTCTCGGAAAAAGAATTTCCAATTTATCTATGCTTTCCGGAGGGGAAAGATCGCTAACCTCTTTAGCACTTCTTTTTTCCATTGTTTCGTATAACCCGCCCCCATTTGCTATAATGGATGAGGTGGAAGCGGCTTTGGATGAAGCCAATTCCAAACGTTTTGCGCGCATTATTCAAGAACTTTCCAAAGATACTCAATTTATTATGATTACTCACAATCGCGAAACTATGCGTCAAGCGTCAATTCTTTATGGGGTAACAATGGGAAAAGATGGCATTTCAAAACTTCTTTCGGTTAAATTAGACCAAATAGGAAATAAAGGAAAAATACTGAAAAATACTTAGGTAAGCTATTTGTTGGGTATCTTAAATAAAATATTAGAACGGCGGATAAACCAAATTTTGAATATTTGCGACCCGCTCAAACAGGATAAACCTTGAAATAACATTCTTGGGTGACTTGATAATAATATTTCAAATCTGGCAGTATCAATTGCTAAGTATATCTTTTTTCTTCTCAAAAATAGTTCTGATCTGTTTTATCGCTATGGCACGCTGGATAGACAAAAAAATGCCTGTTTCGAGCGGTTTTCAAAAAAAATCGATAGAAAATTAGAAATATGGTATAATCGAAAGATGCAAAACAGAACATCAACAAATTATTACAACAAAGA
>PFHO01000001.1 GCA_002782345.1 Candidatus Moranbacteria bacterium CG_4_8_14_3_um_filter_34_16 | reverse complement strand
TTATCTTTTTTATTGCTCAAATATGGGATGACATCGGATCATTTGGCAGGATATTGCTTACGCTTGGACTTGGAATCGTTTTTGTTTTTCTTGGAGCAGATTTAGTTAGAAAGCAAGCAGATAACCTTATAGGTCAAATTTTTCATGTTATAGGAGGGTTATTGATTCCAGGAGGATATTTTGTGCTTATTGAAGAGTTAAATATTAGTACGAGAACACCTTGGCCATTTACCTTTGTATTTGGAAAAATTTTTCTAGTCTATCTTGTCTTAACCATCATTCAGAAGGTGCCGATTTTGACTTTTTTTACGATAGCCAATGGAACGGCTTTTGTCTATTTTTTGGTGTTTTCAATTATTGATGGTATCCCTTATATTGATGATGAGATAATATCAGTTTATTTAACAATGATTGTTGGAGCAAGCTATTTTTTTCTTTCTCGTGCATTTCAAAACACTTGGAATAGCAAACTTAACGGAGCACTTTATCTTTTTGGCAGTATTTTTGTTTTCGGCGCCACTTTTTCAAGAGTATTTGATTCTGAATTATGGCAATTTCTTTATTTTTTAGTTGTTTTTGGAGGATTATATCTTTCAATATATCTAAAAAGTCAGATTATTTTAGTTATGAGCACTATTTTTCTAATTGCTCATATATCCTACATAACAAGTGAGTATTTTGCGGATTCTTTAGGTTGGCCGATTTCCTTAGTAATTCTTGGATTTATTTTTATCGGACTTGGATATGCTTCAGTTAACATAAACAAAAAATATATCAATAGCACGGAACAACCACTTCAATAATCTAAAAATTTTTAGTGAATATTTTTTTAGCAAATAATTTGCCGTTTTTATAGGCACGACTATAAAAGATTTTACCGTAAAAACCAGTTGTTACAGTTGTTATAAACTGGTTTTTGTCGTATAATTTAGTCAATTTAAAATATTTTGTTATGAACAATAAATTTATTGAGTTGGAAATGGGCGGGGGTGGAAAAAAATCCGAAGAACTTATTGGAAATATGAGAAAGATTTTGAACGTTAAGGGGAATTGGAAAAATATAAAAGATGATGGAGCAGTTTTTGATTTAGGAAAAAATAAATTGGTTTTTACAACGGACGCTTTTATTGTCAGTCCGCTTTTTTTTTCAGGCGGGGATATTGGCAAGATTGCGATTGGCGGAACAATTAATGATTTAGCGGTTATGGGTGCCAGACCGATAGGAATTTCGCTAAGCATTGTAATTGAGGAAGGTTTTTCGCAAATTGATTTGGAAAGAATAATAAAATCTATTCAAGTTGTTTCAAAAAAAACCGGAGTGCCCATTGTAACAGGCGATACGAAGGTGACAGAAAAAGGCAAGTTGGATAAAATTGAAATTACGACTGCCGGAGTGGGGTTGGCAGAAAAAATAATTTCCAATGCCGGCGCCAATGTCGGAGAGGCTATAGTTGTTTCCGGAGATTTAGGTGAGCATGCCGTAGCTCTTTTAGCGCAAAGATTTAATTATCAAACAAAAATAAAAAGCGATTGTCAGCCTTTAATCAATGAAATTCAAAGCGTAGTAAAATATTTGACTTCTTGCAAAGATCCGACGCGGGGCGGAATGGCGGCGGTGCTCAATGAGATGGCGGAAAAATCTAAAACTAAATTTGTGTTAGATGAAAAATTTTTGCCTTTCAAAAAAGAAACAAGAGCAATTTCCGAATTATTGGGAATAGATGTTTTTTCTTTTCCTTCCGAAGGGAGATTTGTGGCGACAGTGCCGGAAAAATATGCGAAAAAAACGATTAAAATTCTCAGAAAATATAATTCGGAAGCTAAAATTATTGGAAAAGTTGTAAAAGGCGAGGGAGTTTACTTAAAAACAAAACTGGGGAGTGAGAAAAAAATTGAAGTGCCAAGAGGAAAATTAATTCCGCGAATTTGCTGATAAATAATAAATAATTTGTCCGAAACTTAGTCCCGCGTCTCCTCGCGGAACATTGTTGAATGTCTGACCGGATTTAACGGGGTGAATATTTTTTTTGACATAGGCGCCTTTTGAAATAAGATATTCGGAAATTATTTTATTATTAGCAATTCCGCCAGATATAAAAATATTATTTCGTTTTTTGTTTTTTGTTTTTTGACTCTTGCTAATTATTTCATACAAACCTTCTGCGATATAAAGTTGCGCCGTAGCGGCCAGTCTTTTCTTGTCTCTTCCAATGTTTTGCAACAAATATTCAAAAAGAGGAGTAGTCCGCAAGATATGCATTTTTTCCTGAGCATCAAAAATAATTTCTGTTTTTAAATCTAAATATGGAACAGTTGATTTTTTTTCCAGTTTTTCAATCGGCGCGTGTTTGTATTTTCGTTTATTGCCACAAAAACTTAATAGAATGGAAACGGCGTCCAAAACTCTTCCCGCACTGGAAGTTTCCAAACAATTGAAATTTTGAGTTAGCTGATTATAAATAAGCTCAAATTGATTTTGACGGTAATATTTTTTAACTAGGAAATAAATTTTATTTTTATCCAAGAATTTATATAAAATACCAATTAACATTCTGGCCGGTTCTCGCACGGATAAATCGCCACTAGTCATAAGCTGATTTTCCAAATGTCCTATTCTTAGAATTTTTTGATTTTTGCTTTTTGTTTTCTGACTTCGGATTGCAAAAACTTCACCGCCCCAAATTTTTCCATCTTCGCCGTAACCGGTGCCATCGCAAGCAATGCCGTAGAAAATATTTGGCAAGATATAAGAACTATCATCTGTGAAGCAATCGCCTACGGCGGAAAAAATATGAGCGTGATGATGCTGGATTTGAATGAAACGTGCTTTATATTTTTGAGCCAATTCTTTTCCCCATAGCGTAGTTTGAAACAAAGGATGGAGATCAGCGAGAATTATATCGGGCTTGAGTTTATTTTTTTTCAAAAATTCCAAAACAACCATTTGATATCTGCGCCAGTTTTTTTCTTTCAAAAGATCTCCAAAATCTCTGGAAAGATAAATTTTTTTTTCGCGAAACACGGAAAAATTTCCGGCAGATTCAGCGCCGAGAGCCAAGACAATTATTTTTTTTGAAGAAGGAAAATAAATTTGCATAGCTTGATTATAACAGAAAAGTTTTGCTTAGCGCCAAATATTCAAAAAATTTTAAAGTATGGTATAATTAAGTCGTTAGAAAATTAAGTTACTGAAAGATTTTATTTTTGAGGTTTTTTTGAGTTCTTTGCAAATGCTCAAAACTTTGATTTATCCGTTCGTTGATTGGAGAAATTTTTTTTGGTTATACTCGCGTGATGCGAGTTATAAACCGAAAAAAATTTTCAGTGGTTTTGAAAGTCAATTATTAGGTAACTTGGGAAAAAAAGAAATAAAAATATGACATTAAAAAAAGTGATTAAAGAAGAAAAAACAAAGAAAAAAAGTGAAACTTTTAAAAATTTTCAGAACAAAAAGCCAAAAGTGGCTATTGTAAGTCTTACTTCTTGCGAAGGATGTCAATTTGCTCTTTTGGATTTGGGACAAAAATTTTTGGATTTTTCCGAAAGCGTGGAAATGGTGGATTTTCGTTTGATTGAGGATGAAGAAGACACGGGAGAAAAATTGGATTTGGTTTTAGTTGAGGGAAATCCGGTTACCAAAGAAAACGAAACCTTGCTAAAAAAAGTGAGAAAAAGAAGTAAAATTTTAGCAGCTTTGGGTAATTGCGCGGCAATGGGCGGAGTGCCGGAAATAAAAAATTATCAAGAAGGAAGAAATACTATCAAACATGTTTATAAATATATTCAAGGAATAAATAATCTGGAAATCAAAGAAATTGATAATTTTGTCAAAGTGGATTTTGTTTTTCCGGGTTGCCCGATAAATGCGGAAGAGTTTTTGTTTTATATTCCGCGTCTTCTCAGAGGAGAGACACCGGTTATTCCCGATTCTCCAGTTTGCGTGGAATGTCGCAAAAAAGGCAATCGTTGTTTGCTTTTAGACAAAATTCCTTGTTTTGGACCGATGATTTTGGGTGGTTGCGATGCGGTTTGCCCAACCGCTAAAATGCCTTGCCAAGGCTGTAGAGGTTTGCGACCTGCCGGAAACATAAAAGCGATGCGAACAACTTTGCAAAAGATGATGACAGATGAAGAATTTGAAAATATGAGCGAGATATATGGACTTCGCGACGATCTAGAAGATAAATTAGGAGAAACAATATGAAAGTTTTAGGAAAAATAATCCGATATTTTTTTATTGTTTTTTTGGTTGTTGGCGGAAGTTTTTTGTTGGTGAGACAAACGGATATTTCCACTAAAAAATATCAGCAGAAAATTTTTTCTTGTCAGACTCCTATAACATATTCTATCGGAAGAATCGATCCGCAATTTGGAATTTCTCAGGAAAATTTTATCAGAGTGGTTTCTTTGGCGGAAATTTTTTGGGAAGAACCGACAGGGAGAAATTTGTTTAAATATGATTTTGAATCTCAATTTAAAATCAATCTTATCTATGACGAGAGACAAGTGCAAACTGTGGAATCAGGCAAATTAGAAGAAGAGTTGGCTCAATTGGAAACTGCCCAAAAAAAAATTACCGCTCAATATAATTCTTTGCAATCGGATTATCAGAAAAAAAAATTGCAATATGAAAAAGATTTGAAAGAATATCAAAAAGAGATTAAAAAATTCAATGAAGAAGTGGCTTATTGGAATAAAAAAGGCGGAGCGCCAGAAGATGAATATGAAGATTTGAAAAAGAAGGAAGAAAAATTGGAAAAAATGGGAAAGAATTTGGAAAAAGAAAGACAGGAAGTGAACGCGCTTGCTCAAAAAACAAATAAATTGGTGAGCCAAGAGGAGAAAATTGTTGCTTCTTACAATTCCAATTTAAAAACATATAACAATAAATTTGGCGGAACGCAAGAATTTGAAAAAGGAGTTTTTGACGGAAAAGAAATAAATATTTATCAATTCAAGGAATTGTCCGATTTGCGTTTGACATTGGCTCATGAGTTGGGACATTATTTGGGAATGGATCATGTTCAAAATTCTCTTTCTATAATGTATTATTTGATGGGGGATCAAGATTTGGAAAATCCAATTCCGACGAAAGAAGATATGAACGAATTGAATAAAGTTTGCAAGATTCAATCTGACTGAAATAATTTTTTTCAAAAGTATGCAAATTTAGATTGGGACTTATGTGTTTCAAAATTAATAAAGCATAAGGTGTGAAATTAAGTTAATCCCTGCTAGATTAAGATTAAAGCACTTAAGAGAGATTATCATTATTAATTTTTCGTCAAACGCGTAAGTCTTATTTAAAAATAAATTTTAATTTTTTTGAAGTTATGAAAATAAAAATCAATCATATTGCCAAAATGGAAGGACACGCCGGTTTTATGGCAAGCGTTTTGTCCGGAAATGTGAAATCGGCTAAAATAGAAGTTAAAGAAGGAGTTCGTTTAATTGAGGGAGTGTTGATTGGGCGACACTTTAAAGATATGCCGGTGATTGCACAACGGATTTGCGGAATTTGTCCGGTAGTTCATAACTTGACTTCCATAAAAGCGATTGAAAACGCGATGGGCATAGTCCCAACTCAAGAAACGGAAAAATTGCGAGAACTTTTGGAATGGGGACAAATTATCCATTCGCATGCTTTGCACCTGTTTTTTTTGTCATTGGCTGATTTTTTGAATATTGAAAATGATTTGAAATTGGTGGAAAAATATCCTAAAGAAACGAAAAAGGCGATTAAAATTCGGGAATACGGAATGGAAATTGTCAGAATTATTGGCGGACGAGTGATTCATCCGCTGACTAATGAACCGGGAGGATTTAAAAAAGCTCCCAACACGGAAGATTTGAAAAAAATTGTTCAAAAATCAGGAGAGATTTTGACGGAGGCGTTGGATTTGGGAAGTTTTTTTCAAAAAATTTCTTTACCTGATTTTTGGCGGGAAACGGAATATATCAGTCTTTCTCAGTCGGGAAAATATGCGGTATATGACGGAGATATCGTTTCTAATCGGGGTTTGCATATTGCAGTTGATAAATTTGAAAAAAATTTTTTGGAATTACAAAAGCAAAAAGAAGTGGTTAAAAAAGTGGAACATAACGGAAAAAGCTATATGGTTGGAGCGATTGCTAGAGTTAACTTAAACAGGAGCAGGTTGCGTCAAGAAGCGTATAATTTTGTCAATAATTTGGGCTGGAAATTTCCCAATTACAATCCTTTCAATAATATTTTGGCTCAGATGACGGAAGTGATTCAAGCCATTTGTGAATCTGCCACGATTGCCAAACAATTGTTACAATCTGACTTGGAAAGAGTTATAACTGAAAAATATGAAGTTAAGGAAGGACAAGGTTCAGCGGCGGTAGAAGCACCCCGCGGGACTTTGTATTATTTTGTGGATATTGACGCCAGGGGTTACATTAAAAATGTCAATATCATCACGCCGACAGCGCAAGTTCTTTCCAATTTGGAAGATGATATCGCTGTTTATATTCCCGGGATAATGGAGTTAAACGAAAAGGAAAAAGAAAAAAAATTAAGAGCGTTTATTCGCGCTTATGATCCGTGCATTTCTTGCGCAGTTCACTGAAAAAAATAATTATTAAATCATAAAAAATATGACAAAAATCAACGCGATTTATAAATGTAAAATTTGCGGAAATATTGTTGAAATGGTTCATACTGGAGCGGGAGAATTGGTGTGTTGCGGGCAACCAATGGAAATTCAAGAAGAAAAAAATCAAAATGAAGGAATGGAGAAACATATTCCTGTTGTGTCAAAAACGGGGAAAGGCTATTTGGTAAAAGTGGGAAGTGTTATCCACCCTATGGAGGAAAATCATTATATTGAATGGATTGAGATTATTTTAGGGGAAAAAATATACAGGAAATTTTTGACTTCAGATCAAGAACCGATAGCGGAATTTATTTTGGATACGAAAGAAGAAAATGTTATTGCGCGCGCGTATTGCAATGTTCATGGTCTTTGGAATCGGATTAAAAAATAACAGAATAATTTTTTAAAATATGCATGATTTTTTATTAGCCAAAGAAATTGTTGATCAAATTGAGGAAATTGTTAAAAAAAAAGATATCAATCAAAAAATCAAAAAAGTCAAAATAGAACTTGGTCAGGTGGCATTGTCTCATGATGGATTTCCCGAGCATACGGAAGATATCAGTATTGAAAATTTGCAGTTTGGTTTGAAAAGTTTGGCGAAGAATTTTTTGAAAGAAACCGAATTTAAAATAGAAAAAGTTTCCGGAGAAAATTGGAAAATAATTGATATTGAAGTATAATTAAAAGCGAACATTTTTTTGCGAATGAAATTTTCAAGCATAATATATTTTGAATAATTGAGGCGAAGATAAAAAGATTTTTATTTGATTTATAACGCAAAACACGCATTATGCAACAAATTTTAAATAGAGAGTTACATTTGGCGTGTTTTTATAAACTATGACAAAAATTGCTATCAATGGATTTGGAAGAATCGGTCGCAATAGCTTTAAAATTGCTTTTTCCAAAGATTCTTTGGAAGTATTGGCGATCAATGATTTGGCGAACATAGAAGAAATGGCGAATTTGCTAAAATACGATTCTTCTTATGGTATTTATGAAAAAGAAATTTCTGTTGATAAAGAAAATTCAGAATTGATTATTGACGGAACGCGAATAAAATATTTTAGCGAACCGGATCCGGAAAAATTATTATGGCGAGAAATGAAAGTGGATACGGTCTTGGAATGCACGGGAATTTTTAACGACAAAGAAAAAGCCAAAAAACATATTGAAGCGGGAGCGCGAAAAGTGATTTTGTCCGCTCCTCCCAAAGATGATACGCCGGTTTTTCTTTTAGGAATCAATGAAACCGAATATGCCGGAGAAGAAATAATTTCCAACGGTTCTTGCACGACCAATTGTTTGGCGCCTGTAATCAAAGTGTTAAAGGAAAATTTTGGAATTGAAAAAGGTTTTATGACAACTACTCATTCTTATACCAATGATCAAAGATTACAGGATCTTCCTCATAAAGATATGCGTCGCGCGCGAGCGGCGGCGCTTAATATTATCCCGACGACTACGGGTGCGGCTAAAACAGTGGGAAAAGTGATAAAAGAATTGGAAGGAAATTTAGATGGAATTTCTCTTCGCGTTCCCACGCCGGTTGTTTCCATTGTTGATTTTATTTGTATTTTAAAAACAAAAACAACGGTGGCGGAGGTTAATCAAGCACTGAAAAAATCTTCTGAAGAAGAATTGAAAAATATCTTGGCGGTTACCGAAGAGCAGTTAGTTTCTTCTGATTTTAAAGGTAATTCCGCCAGTGGAATTGTGGATTTGTCTCTGACCATGGTAAATGAAAATTTGGCAAAAGTGGTAGCGTGGTATGATAATGAATGGGGATACTCCAGCCGTTTAGTGGAAATGGCTGAATTTATTTCTTCAAAATAATTTTTATGTTTGATATAATAATTAGAAAAGGAACTATAATTGATGGGACAGGAGAAGAAATGTTCAAGGGGGATGTTGGAATTGAAGGAGATAAAATAATTGAAATTGGCGATCTTTCTGATGAAAAAGGAGAAAAGGAAATTGATGCCAACGGTCTGTTGGTTTGTCCGGGATTTGTGGATGTGGACAATCATAGTGACACTTTTTGGAAAATGTTTTCCAATCCCAAATTGGAAAGCTTGGTTTATCAAGGAATTACGACCATAGTTGGGGGCAATTGTGGTTCATCTTTGGCGCCTTTGGTATCTTTGGAAAGTTTGGAATCCATTCAAAAATGGACTGATTATAAAAAAATCAATATTGATTGGATAACACAAAAAGAATTCTTTGATTTTTTGGAGAAAAAAAATTTGGCGCTTAATTTTGCCACTTTGGTGGGGCATGGAACTCTTAGAAGAGGAATTTTGAAAGATGATGTCAGAAATCTAAAACCCAAAGAATTTAATTTTATTCAAAAAATTCTTGCGAACTCTTTGCGTTCCGGAGCTTTGGGGCTTTCTACTGGATTAGTTTATACGCATGCCAGAACAACAATGCCGGAAGAGCTTTTAGCTTTGGCAAAAACAGTTAAGAAATTTGACGGAGTGTATACGACTCATATGAAAAATGAGATGTCTGGTTTGATTGATTCTCTGGAAAGCGTTATTGATTTAACGCAAAAAACAAAAGTCAAAACGCATATTTCTCATTTGAAAGCGGTAGGAAAGAATAATTGGTCAAAAATGGAAGAAGCTTTTCTTATTTTGGAAAACGCTTTTCAAAATAAATTGGATATTTCTTTTGATGTCTATCCTTATACCAATACCGGTTCGGTTCTTTATTCTTTTTTGCCAGGGTGGGTGTCTGAAGGTGGAAAAAGAATGATGTTGCATCGCTTGAAAAATATGTCCATCAGAAAAAAAGTTGTTGCGGAAATGAAAAAAAGCGAAGTTGAATACGGAGAAATGGAAATTGCCAGTAGTCCAATAGACAAAAACTTAACCAAAAGAAAAATAAGTGAAATTGCCAGTTCGCTGGGGAAAAAAGAGGAAGAAATTATTTTGGATATCCTTTTGGCTTCAGAGGGAAGAGTAACGATTTCCTGGGAATCGTTGAAAGCGGAAAATGTTAGAAAGGCGATTCTTCATCCTTTGTCATTCATTTCCACAAATGGAGCCGGATATGACAATCTTCATTTTAAAACGGGAGAAATGATTCATCCGCGTTCTTTTGGAACATTTATCAAAGTGTTGGAAGAATATGTTTTAAAAAATGGAGATTTGAATTGGGAAGAGGCGATTGCAAAAATGTCTTATCGTCCGGCTAAAAAATTTGGTTTGAAAAAAAGAGGTTGTCTAAAAAAAGATTTCTTTGCGGATATTTTAGTTTTGGATGAAAATAAAATTTCCAGCTTGGCTTCTCGCGAAAATCCTTATCAATATGCCGGAGGAGTGGAATATTCCATCATAAACGGCAAGATTATTTTAGAAGAAGGGGAATACAAAAATTTTGAAGCGGGGAGAGTGATAAAAAAATAATATTTTGAAAAAATGTAAAAAAATAATTTTTTACAAGTTTTTTTATGGATAAATCATATTTAAAAGGGAAAAAAATAACAGTTATGGGCTTAGGTATTTTGGGAGGTGGAGAAGGAGCGGTTCGTTTTTTGGCGGAAGTGGGAGCGATAGTTACTGTTACAGATATAAAATCTTCGGAAAAATTGAAAAAATCGGTTGAAAAATTAAAAGATCTTAAAAATGTTAAATTTATTTTAGGGCAACACAGGACGGAAGATTTTGTTAAAACGGATATGGTTGTAAAAAATCCGGCAGTTCCATGGAATAACAAGCATATTAAATTAGCTTTGGAAAAGGGAGTTCCGGTGGAAATGGATTCCAGTCTTTTTTTTAAATTATGTCAAAATTCGATTGTGGGAGTAACGGGAACGAAAGGAAAAACCACTGTGTCCAGTTTGATTTATGAAATTTTAAAAGCGGACGGAAAAAATGTGATAAAAGTCGGGATTGGAGATGTTTCCGTTTTGGATAAGTTGAAAATGCTTAAAAAAAATTCGGTGGTGGTTTTTGAACTTTCCAGTTGGCGATTGTCAGCTTTAAAAATGCACAAAATCAGTCCATCCATAGCGGTTATAACCAATATTTTTCCGGATCATTTGAATTATTATAATTCAATGGAGGCGTATATTGCGGATAAAAAAGGAATTTTTCTTTATCAAAAAAAACAAAATATCTGTGTTTTGAACGCGGATAATGAAAGAGAAAAAAAATTAGAAGAAGAAATAAAATCTCAAATTATAAAGTTTTCTCGCAATAGAATAATTTCTAAAAGGGGAGTTTACGCGGAAGATGGCATTATTTATGTCAATGACCGAATTGACGAAAAAAAATTGATGGAAATTTCTGAGATAAAATTGCGAGGAGAACACAATAGGGAAAATGTTTTGGCGGCGATTGCTGTAGCGTGGAGCATGGGAGTGAATTTATTGACGATTAAAAAAGCGGTAGCAAATTTTGGCGGAGTGAAACATCGCTTGGAATTTGTCAGAGAAATAAATAAAGTCAAATATTATAATGATACCGCCGCCACTATGCCAGAGGCGGCGACGGTCGGAATAAAATCTTTTTCAGAGTCGGTTGTTTTGATTGGCGGTGGATCGGACAAAAAATTGGATATGTCAATTTTGGCTGAAGCCATCAAGGAAAAAGTTTCGGAGGCGATTCTTTTGAATGGCGAGGCGACGGATAAATTGATTTTGGCTTTAAAAAAAATAAATTACGCAAATTTTAAAATAGTGCAAGATATGCGAGAAGCGGTTGAATTAGCCCGTCAAAAAGCGTTGCCCGGTCAAATAGTTTTGCTTTCTCCGGGAGCGGCGAGTTTTGGTCTTTTTTCCAATGAGTTTGAAAGAGGGGATATTTTTAAACAGGTTGTCAATGAGATTGATAATATTTTAGAATGAATTTATTGGACAAAATTTAATTTTTTGTTACAATAACGTTTATTACAAAAATCACGGAAAGATTTTTTTAGTTTTATGCCTCGTCGGCGCGTAAATATATTTTGAAACTTTTATTTTTAATCAATAGAAAAAAGCCAGATTTTGGATATTTGTGGATCATTTGAAAGGATAAAATTTGGAGATAATATTTGGGTGATTTATTTAAGCTAAAAATAATTTTTTAAATTAAAATAAAAACAGTCTCAAAAAAGGGCCCTTAGCTCATTTGGCAGAGCGCCTGCTTTGCAAGCAGGAGGTGATCGGTTCGAGCCCGATAGGGTCCACCAGATTGAATTAGCCGCCTCGCTCGGGGCTTCGCCCCTCGCTTCGGCGGGCAATTTTGCGAGCAAATCAAAGGGCTTTTTGAAATCAATTTCCAGCCGTCCCGCCACAAGGCGGCGGTTCGAGCCGATTTTTTTGAGATAATTTTTCATCTCCGAAAAATTATCTTGCAAAGCGAGAT
>PFHO01000002.1 GCA_002782345.1 Candidatus Moranbacteria bacterium CG_4_8_14_3_um_filter_34_16 | reverse complement strand
ATTCAGGAATTTGATATGAGCCGTGGTGAAAGTGCCTACCTCATCGAAGCGGCCAAAAGCTACCTCGCGCACGTTGAGGAAGGACTCGGCACAAAAAATCTTGTCGCCGACGCGATGTATCGTATTACGGGCAAATCGTATTACGACCACATCGCGCAGGACACTGTGGCGATGATAGTGAACGACATGATTACGCTTGGCGCACTCCCGCTTTCAGTGGCGATGCACCTCGCTGTCGGCGACTCCAACTGGTTCGACGATGAGAAACGATGTCGTGATCTTGTCGAAGGTTGGAAGAACGCTTGCGACCTTGCGCGTTGCGTATGGGGTGGTGGTGAAACGCCAACGCTCAGGGGTGTTATCGTGCCGGAGGCAATCGTGCTTTCTGGTTCGGCGATGGGCATTGTGAAGCCAAAGGATCGACTTATCACCGCCAACAACATCCAACACGGCGACGCGATCGTTCTCATCGAAAGTTCTGGTATCCACGCAAACGGCCTTACTATGGCTCGAAAGATTGCTGACAAGTTGCCTGACGGCTACATGACTCGGCTTGACGATGGGCGAACGTACGGGGAGACACTTCTCGACCCTACGCACATCTACGTCGCACTCGTCGAGGACTGCCTCAATCGTGGCGTGAGCATTCACTACACAGTGAACGTTACGGGTCATGGGTGGCGCAAGCTCATGCGGGCGACGCAATCGTTCGCCTACATCGTCGAGCGACTACCGAAGCAACTCCCAGTCTTCGGTTTCCTGCAGAAGCACGGACCAGTGGACGACATGGAAGCTTACGGCAACTTCAATATGGGCGCGGGCTTCGCGCTCTATGTTTCGGAAGCCGAAGCAGAGGCGGTTCTCGAAGTCGCCACTTTGCACAAACTCGGTGCACTCCGTGCCGGATACATCGAAAGAAGTGACGACAAAAAAGTCATCATCAAGCCGAAAGGACTTGAGTACTCCGGCACAACGCTCGGAGTCCGATGACTCACAAGCTCTAAAACTCATGGGTTCGCTATCGCAAGGTGGCGAACCCTTTTTCTTTTTGTAAAAGTGCTAAAGAATTTACTGTAATGAATTATTATTAACTCATAGAAAAACTTGAAATTGTCAAAGTTCGTGGCGAAGCCACTTAAATTTTGGGGACTGGCCGTCGCCGCCTTCGGTGACAAAATGCGTTCGAACTATTTTAAAAATAGGGCGCCAGAATTATAAACATTATAAAAATCGCCAAGATGGCGATTTTTATTTCTCTTCCATTTTTATCTTAGCGATAATTTTAGGAATTCTTTGAAAATCTTTGATTAGTGTTTCTCTCATTGAGCCGTTATAGAGCGCGGCGGCCGGATGATAAAGAGTGTAAAAAACTTGTTTTCCCAAATCTTCAATTTCTCTTCTCATCGCTTTGCCGTGAATTTCGGAAATTTTAAAATTAGGCAAAAATCTTTCCATAGAATGCCGTCCAAGAGTAACGATTAATTTTGGCCGAATAATTTTAATTTGTTCCAAGAGCCATGTCCAACAAGTGGCGACTTCAAAAGGAAGCGGATCGCGATTCTCCGGCGGACGGCATTTGACCACATTGGCGATATAGACATCTTCTCGTTTAAGTTTAATGATTTCAAGCATTTCATTCAAAAATTTTCCCGCCGCCCCCACAAAAGGCGCGCCGGTTTCATCTTCTTTTTTCCCCGGGGCTTCACCGATAAAAAGGATTTCCGCTTCAAAATTTCCCACGCCGGGAACAACTTGAGTGCAACCTTTTCGCAAAGCGCACCGATTGCAATTTTTCATCCGTTCGTTGAGCTTATTCAATTGATCTTGTTTGGACATTTGAACAAATTTTAGAATTTAAGCATTTGACGAAAAAAATAATTAAAAAATGCGCCATTGAAAATTGTTTGCGAGTTGAAAATTATCTTAAATCATGCACTCTAATTAATTGAAAATTGTCATTTTCCGTATCCCAAATCGCAAATGTCGGCAAAAAAATTTCTCCGGCAACATTGCCCGGATTTAACATTTTGCATTTTTTGATATTCTCTTCCCAAGGCTTATGAGTATGTCCGTAAAAAACAAAGTCATATTTTCCGCTTTCCGCCAATTTTTTGGCTATATCGGGAAAATGAACAAACGCGATTTTTTTTCCTTCAATTTCAACCTCGCCAAAATTCTTGAATAAAAAAACGCTCTGATATTTTTTTTGTCCTTCCAGTTCCCGCAAGTCAGTATAATCCGCGTTACCAAAAGTATAATAAATTTCACCGGCAAAACTATCCTTCATAAAATCCAATGTTTCTTTTGACGCCAAATCTCCGCAACAAACAAGACTTTTTATTTTTTCTTTTTGACAATAATCCAAAACTTTTTCCAAATTCACTTCGTTATTGTGAACATCGGAAATAATCGCTATTTGCATTTTTTTGAAATTTATTTTGTTTTCACGCCATTTTTTCGCAAAAAACGCTCAACAAAAAATTTATCAATGAAATTTAACTTTTAATCTTGCAATAATTTTGAAACGCGAGAAAAATTGCTACTCTAAATCTCTCATTTTTTTGACAACATTGATATCTTTTTCCACTGCATCGTGATCGGTTTCTAAAATCATATCAATATTTTTTTCTTTGGCAAAATTGACGATATCTTTAAAAGCTTTTTCTCCAATTTCGCCTTTGCCAATATGAGCGTGTCGATCTTTTCTTGAACCGCATTCAGTCAAACTATCGTTGGCATGAATAAGCTTTATTTTGGAAATATCCATTTCATTTTTTATCCTTTGGATTGTTTCCTCAAAATTTCGCCAATCATAACCAGAAGCAAAACTGTGTTGAGTGTCCAAACATATTCCAAAAATATTCGGCGAATCAACTCTCCTAATAATCCAAACCAATTCTTCCAAGCTATCTCCGATAATTTTTCCAGCTCCGGCACTGTTTTCAAGAAGTAATTTTGTTTCTCCAAAATATCCTTTCAAACATTTTTTAAGCATTTCAACTGTTTTGACAATCGCTTCTTTTTCCCCCAGATCTTTAGCGGTGCCAAGGTGAGTCATAACATATCGCGCACCGATGAGACTGCCCCGTTCCAGTTCTTCCCTGACAACATTGGCTGAACCGTATCTAATCCGATTATTCTCCGAAGCAAAATTGATATAGTAAGGCGTATGGATATAAAAAGAATTTATTTTATTTTTCTTTAATTCTTTTTTGAATTTTGCTATTTTTTCAGTCGTTAATTCCGGCGCTTTTCCACCCTGAGGAGAACGAGAAAAAATTTGCATTGTTTCGCAACCCAAATCTCCCGCTCTTTGAGGAGCATTTTCAATTCCTCCCGCAATGGAAATATGACAGCCGATATTCATAAGAAAACACTTAGCCGTTTGTGTTTATATTCTACCACAAAATATTGCAATTTTCGCTACAAAGATGTTTAAATTTTCAATTTCCAATTTTTAAATAATTTCTAACAGCTTAAATGCTTAAAAAATTTAAGATTTATTTATATCAGGACTTATGCGTTTGACGAGAAATTAATAATGATAGTCCTTTTTAAGCGCTTCAATCTTAATTAAACTGGCAGGAATTGACTTAATTTTACACCTTATGCTTTAGCAATTTTGAGATGTGTAAGTCTTATATAAAATTGCAAATTAAAAATTCTTATACTATTTTCCAGCCTTCTTTTGTCTCCACCACTCTCCCTTTAACTTCAAAACCGCTAGCTAATTTATGTCCGCCTCCGCCCAATTTGGTGGCAATACGAGAAACATCCACCTCTTTGTATTCTTCACTCCGCAAACTCCCCTTAACAATTCCACCTTCTCTTTCTGAAAGAATAAGAGAAAATTTTGTTCCCGGAACAGAATTCAAAATTCCCGCCACTTGCGCGATATCCTCCATTCCGGCATCGCAATCTTCCAAATCTTTTTGAGTAAGAACAGAAGCTATCATTCCATTTTCTTGGTTTATCCGGGCTTTTTCAAAAGCCTTGCCCCAAAGTTTGAGAGTAGAAATATTTTTGTTGGAAAAAGCCGTGCTCACAATTTTTGCCAAAGGTGCTCCTTTTTTCATCAAATATGACGCTATTTCCATAACTCGAGGAGTTGTGTTGGAATGTTGGAACATTCCGGTGTCGGAAAGAATTCCCAAAAGCAGAAATTTTGCCATATTTCTCGTAATTTCAATTTTATTTTTTTGAAAAAATTCAAAAATAATCTCGCAGGTGGAAGAAAAATCTGGATCAATTATATTGATATCTCCTTGAAGAGAAATCCCGGGATGATGATCAATAAGCGCGATCACTTGATTTTCTCCGAAAGAATTTTTCATTTTTCCAAAACCTCTTTCCACACTATCGCAAGCGATGATCAAATCATACTTTTTTAAATTGAGATTTGCCGGTAATTCAAATTGAGAGGAAGAAAGGTTGGAAAGATAAAATGGAAAAGGATCCATACAAGCTACATCGCAAATTTTTCCGGCATCTTCCAAAAATTCTTTAAGCGCCAAAACGGAACCGACAGTGTCTCCATCGGGACGAGAATGAGCGAAAAGCAAAATGCGCTCCGCTTTTTTTATCACAAAATTCAGAGTAACAAACTCCTGAGAAAAATTTTTCATTGTTTTCCAATTAGGACTTATCTTTCTATAAAAAATTATATCATCTTCAATAATTTTTCTATCTTTTCCGCTTCCACTTCGGTGTTATCCGCCTTAAATTTTATTTTGGGGAAAATTTTCATCTGAAGTTTTTCATTTATTTTTTTTTGAACAAAAAAAATTTCTTTTTGCAAAGTTTTCAAAACATACGGAAATTCTTTTTCCGGAAAAACACTTATGGAAGCCTTAGCATAGCGAAAATCGGAGGAAGTGTCAATTTTAGTTATGGTAACAAAAACATCTTTCTTGAAAGAAAGATGAGTAAGAAAAATATCATTCAGATAATGTTTAATCAGTTCGTTTATTTTTTCAACTCTCAAACTCATTTAAAAAAATATAAAAAAAATTAAAGCTGACGTTTTTTTATTTCTTCTTTATAGCTTAACAATAAATCATCATTTTTTATCTTGGTATCTCCCAAAAAAGTTATCCCACATTCTTTATTTTGAGAAACTTCATTTACATTCACTTTATTTTCTTGAAGATTTTCCAATCTTCCCTTGCCAATTGTTTTTTCACCTCTTTTGACTTCAATCAAAGAACCATTAACCATCTTTCCTGAAACAACCTTGCCTCCCACAATCATATCTCCTTTACCGGTTTTGAAAATCGCCAAAACTTTCATTTTCCCAAAATCTTCTCTTTCAATACTGGATGGAAGCATATCCGATAATTTTCTTTTTATATCTTCCACCAATTCATAAATCACTTTATATTTTTTTATCTCAACTTTGCCGTTCTCCGCCATTCTTTTGGCCACCGAAGTTATCTCAACATTAAAACCATAAACAATCGCTTGAGAATTTCCCGCCAATCTCACATCCGACTCGGTGATATTTCCTACGCCTGAAGCGATAAAGTCCACCGCCACTTCTTCCGATTTTATGGAATTCAAAATTTGTCCGATAGCTTCCAATGAACCTTGCACATCCGCTTTCAAAATGATATTCAATTTTTTGATTTTCTCATTGGTGATACTTTTGATTATATCTTGTGAAGAAAACACTCCGCTACCAAAAGAATTTTCAAAATGTTGGTCGTGAATTTTTGATTTAACTCCGCTTTTTTTCACTAGAATTCTCACTATATCATTCACTTCGGGAGCTTCGTGAAATCCGATAACACTCACTGGCATAGAAGGAAAAGCTTCCTTTATTTTTTCACCTTTAAAATTTTCAATTCTTCTAACTCTTCCAAAAACTTTCCCAGCAAAAATATCTTGTCCTTCTTTCAATGTTCCGGTTTTGACCAAAACACTCGCCACCGGACCCATTTGCGAATCTAAATGCGATTCCAAAACAACACCCAACGGGTCTCTTGAAAAATTAGCTTTATAATCTTCCACTTCCGCCAGCAAAAGGATATTATCCAGGAGTCCGTCTATTCCGATATTTTGTTTGGCACTGATTTTGGAACTCAAAACTTCTCCTCCCCATTCTTCCAAAAGAATTCCATTATCCGCCAGTTCCTGCTTCACTTTTTTAACATTAACTCCGGGTTTATCAATTTTGTTGATAGCCACAACAGTGGGAATTTTTTTTTCTAAAAGATAAGCGATAACTTCTTTGGTTTGAGGACGCACACCGTCATCCGCTGCCACAACCAAAACCGCAATGTCCGCCAAACTTACTCCTCTTTCTCTCATCGCGCTAAAAGCCGCGTGACCGGGGGTATCCACAAAAGTGATCACCTTTCCTTTCTTCTTAACTTGATAAGCGTTGATATGCTGAGTTATTCCGCCTGATTCTTTGCCCGCAACATTAGTTTTTCTGATAGTATCCAGCAATGTGGTTTTTCCATGATCAACATGTCCTAAAATGGTAACAATCGGGGGACGATCTTTTAAGTTCTCCCCCGATTTTTTCTCTTGCTTAAGCAAATCATTCAATTTTTTCAATGTCATTTCTTCTGAAAATTCTTCCATATCTTCCGCAACTTCATAATGCAAGTCTTGTGCGATTATGGACGCTGTTTCAAAATCAATCTTTTCATTGATAGTCGCCATAACTCCATTTTTCATCAGTTCGGTAATCACGACATTCACCGGCAAAGCCAAAATTCCACCAAACTTTTTGACTGTAAGAGAAGACGGGATTTTCACTTTTTTTTCTTCTGCTTTTTTTGAATCAAATTCTGACATAAATATTTTTTCTTATTCTTTTATCGCTTTTTTAAGATTGCCGTTTATCGCTTTTTTAATCGCTTCTTTTTCTTCTTCTGTCAATGGATGCTTTTCCGACACTCCCCCAATTATGGATTTGGAATAAACTTTGGATCCTTCGCGAGTGAAAAGAGAAGAAAGCACAATTCCACTATTCTTGCCATCAAGAAAAGCAATGGAAAAACTTTGATCTCCCCCAATATCCTTAAATGGATTAAATCTTACCAATCCTAATTTGTGCAAACCCCGAAATGACAAAGAATTTATTCTATTGGAAATACTGTAAAGTTCTTGAATATCTTTATCCAGCAACTGCAAACTTTTTGTTTGTTTGAGAATAATTTCTTCCAAATCAACTCCGGTTTTGCCTGAAAATAAAACCTTTTGATTTTTTTTGATTTTTCGCAACTGAATTTGAAGAAAGATATTCCAAGAAAAAAGTGCCAAAAAAAAACCAAAAAAAACTATGAATAAATTATTCCCTTGAAAAAAATTGAAAATTGACATAAGATATTTTCATCTTCTTTAATTTCATTTGCTAAATTAAGGCTAGCATTTAAATAAGCTTATGTAAAGGCATTGCAATTTACAAAAGATAAAATTTATATTACAATCAGAAAGTAAAAAACGATTGATTAAATCAAATTTAAAAAAAATATTTTAGCGGGTATCGTATAGTGGCTATTATATCAGGTTTCCAACCTGAGGAGGGGGGTTCGATTCCCCCTACCCGCTCAAAAAATAAAAATCCCAAAAAACAAGGATTTTTTTATTTTTAAACTGGGAGGCGCGCGCATTTCGGATTGGGTTTAAAGATTGAACTGGATTATTTTTTGATAAAATCAAGCCATTCTTTTTTTCTGACACTTTTTAAAAATTTAACTGGAGTTTGAAGACGTCTTTTTCCATTTCAGAATTAGCCTATTCTCCCTTTGGCAGTTTTTGCCTAAAAATAACATCAATACTCATAAATATAGAGGGTGTCTAGAGCACCAAATTTTCTTCGAATAATTTTTTTTGGCTCTTTGGATTTTAACGGGAAAGAATTAACGACAACCACAGTTCCACTTTTTAATTCATTGGCAAGCTTAGCTTCCAATCGATTCATAACACCGGGAAAAAGATAAATATAAACAATATCTGCGTCATCAAGATTGACTTTAAAAAAGTTTTCCCTTAGATAGCTAACCTTATTTTTTAAAAAGATGTTTCTAGTTTTTGCGCAGTAATAAGCGGCAATATTATATTCAATTCCAATGCACTCCAAATCTGGATAAAGACTGGCTACGCCTGAAATCAGTTTGCCATTGCCAGATCCCAAATCATAAAATTTTTTTCTTCCTTTAAAATCTATACTCCGTAGAATTTTTTCAATGACTTTATTATTTGCGGAAAGCGTGGGAACTTTAAGGTAGATAAAATAAAAAATATTCAGATATACAAAAACTATGGAGCAAGCCACTAACAAAAAGAGAGAGATACTTATTGAATCTAAAAATATTGATTTAATGTCCATATATATTTTTCCAAACAAAAAATGACAGTCAAGCCATTACCCCCAACAAGCCATCCCTAACCGTTTATTTTTTAGTTCCATAGTTTTAATTTAATTTTCATATTTTTATCATATCATAGTTTATAATTATCTGATTGTGAAATTGCTATTCCAAATGATAGTATTCAGAAAATGCTGATGCAATACAGACACAGGACCACATTGTAAAATGTCTTAAAAATCATATTATTGCAGTATGGGAAAAGAAATAATATATAAAATCAAAACGTCCAAATTGAGCATTTTAATGCCGGTATTTTTTGTTTTTTTATATTTATGTGATTTATTTTGTTTGGCTAGATTGGAATCACATTAAAAATAAATTCATCTTATTTATGAAAATCAACAAATTCATTTGGCAATGTTGATTAAATTTTTTGCTCAGATTCTTTGACCTGATATAATGCTAAGCAATGAATAATTTATCAAAAAAAGACAATTAAAAAAAATATGCTCAAATCAATCAAACCCAATAACAAAATTCAAGAAAAAAATGCAATCGGCTATTTGCCGGTTCTGGCGGCTTTTTTGGGAAACATTCTAATCGTAATTCTCAAATTTTTTGGATTTATGATTTCCGGATCAGGCGCTTTATTTTCCGAAACAATTCACAGCTTTGCGGATACAGCCAATCAATTTTTGCTTTTGATTGGAGTTAAGAGATCAACCAAAGAAGCAAATTTAAAATTTTCCTATGGTTATGGACGAGAAAGATTTTTTTGGTCGCTGATTTCAGCCTGCGGAATATTTTTTATTGGTTCGGGCGTAACTGTTTATCACGGAGTGAGCTCTTTATTTTTGGAAAAAGAAATTTCTGTTGGCTGGACGACTTTTACAGTTTTAGCAATTTCTTTTGTGGTTGAAGGGGGGACTTTCTTGTTGGCACTTAGAGAGCTTAGCCATTCCAGTCCAAACATAAAACTTAAAGAAATATTAAAAAATGGCAATCCAACAACTTTAGCCGTGCTCTATGAAGATGGTGTGGCAGTTTTTGGTATTTTAGTAGCTTTTTTGAGTATTTGGCTCACTCATATTACCGGCAATCATTATTGGGATTCAATTGGTTCAATTATTATTGGAACACTTTTGGGAATTGTGGCGATAATGCTAATTAATAAAAACAGAGAATATTTAATTGGAAAAACTATTCCGAGAAAAACACAAAAAAAATTATTAAAATTTTGGAAAGCGATCCTTCAATTGAAAAAGTAATAGATTTTAAATCAACCATTTTGGATGTGGGAAAATATCGAATCAAATGCGAAGTGGAATTTAATGGACCGAGCTTAATCAGAAACATTTTCCCAAATGGATTTTTGAAAGAAGAATATATTTTGATAAAAAATGATTATGAAAATTCCCTTCGATTTTGTGTGGACTATTTAGACAAGGTGCCAAGAATGATTGGCAATAAAATTGATGAGATTGAAAAAAAGATAGAGGATGAAATTGCTGAAGTTAAACATATTGATATTGAAATAAATTAAAATTTATTTCTGATCTGAGATTATTTAAAAACGAAGAGGTAAAACGAGTAAACAATATTGTTTCTGGAGAAATTTTTGAATCGTGGTAATGGATGTAAATTTATCTTTGGCTTATTGTGTCCGAAAGAGCCAAAAAGAGAAGAAAAACAAGAAAACGATTGAGAGAAAGATAAAAAGTTGATGAAAGTCAACCATGGATAATTGATTTTCATTAACTTTTTAAAAAATTGGAGATTGACAACAGAGCCATCTAAGCATCTTCCGTTGCTCATTTTTTATTCCGCATAAAAACAGCTCCAAACGGAAAATTGCGATTTTGAAAGCGCCAGCGCCCACTCTTTTTGCGGTTGAAAGCTGGCGTTTTTGTTTTGGAGAGTCCAGTTCATTTGAGCGAAGCTCAAAGTTGAATGAAATTCAACAGCCGATTTTTTGCATTTTCGCCAAAGGCGAAACTTCCAAATTTTCAGAATCAAAAAGAAAGTGCCAATTTTGATTGCCCAAAAGCGAATTTTGCACTTTTTTGAAATGTGGTAATATATAAGTGGACACAAATTCATATATCTTGCGCTTTAATGTTGCAATAATTATTATTGTAGCCACAAAGAAGCAATTCTGTACAAATTTGCGCAAGTGAGTTTGTGTCCAACAGGGTTGCTTCTTCGTTTTTAAAAAATATGCAAAATCAAACCAAAAAGTTTTTTCTCTATGCCAGAAAATCAACAGATGAAGCGGAAAAGCAAGTTTTGTCGATTGAAGCGCAACTGACGGAAGTTCGAGAATTTGCGCAGAAAGAAAACATTTCCATTGTCCGCGAATTCATTGAAACCAAATCCGCCAAGAAACCTGGGCGCGATATTTTTGAGCAAATGATTTCTGGCATTGAGAAAGGCGAGGCCATGGGAATTTTAGCGTGGCATCCTGATAGATTAGCAAGAAATGCAGTTGATGCGGGAAAAATTATCAACTTGTTGGACACTGGCAAACTAGAAATGCTAAAATTCCCGACTTTTTGGTTTGATAAAACTCCGCAAGGACTTTTCATGCTTTCTATTGCTTTTGGACAATCCAAATATTATATTGATAATCTTTCCGAGAACATTAAGCGTGGACTACGCCAGAAGCTCCGAAATGGTGTCTATCCTGGATTTGCTCCCATTGGCTATATAAATGAGTTGAGAAACCACACCATTCTCAAAGACCCTGAAAATTGGCAACTTGTGAGAAAACTTTTTGAAGAATATGCGACTGGAAAATATACTTTGGAGCAAATCCAAAAATTGGCGCTTTCTTTGGGATTGATAAGCCGAAGATCAAAAAATATTTTGCCATTGTCTCGAATCCAAAGAATGTTGCAAAATCCTTTTTACTATGGACTCTTTCAGTTCAAAAATGAAATCTATGAAGGAATACACGAGCCAATAATTTCCAAGCAACTTTTTGAAGAAGTGCAACGAGTAATGGCGGCTAGAGGAAAACCGAGAAAAGAAAAACCACATTATGGTTTTGGATTTTTAGGCATCTTCAAATGTGGAGAATGTGGTCGTTCCATCACTGCCGAACAGCACATCAAAAAAAGCGGTTTAGTTTTTCGCCATTACCGTTGCACAAAGAAGAACACTGATTGCACACAAAAATATGTAAATGAAAAAGACTTGCATTTGCAAATCAATGATATTTTTCAAAAAGTTGCTTTGCCCAAAGATTGGCTGGCACCTATTTTGACAAAACTAAACGCCGAAGAAAAAGAAGCCAGCCAAACATCAAGAACTTTCGCCCAAAATGTAGAAAAGGAAATTTCGGAAATCGAAAACAAAGTTTCTCGCTTACTTGATATGCGACTGGAAAATACCATTTCGCTTTCCGAATACAAAGAGAAAAAAGAAAAACTGCTGAATCAAAAAGCGGACTTGAAACAGAAGTTGATTGATTTTGGGCGAAAGGGAAATTATTGGCTCGAACCCATGAGAAATTTCATTTTATCGGCTCATAAAGCCAACTTTCTTTTTAATTCTGAAAATTTGGAAGAGAAGCGAAGCTTCTTGCAAAAAATCGGCTCGAACTGGATTCTCCAAAACAAAAACGCCAGCTTTCAACCGCAAAAAGAGTGGGCGCTGGCGCTTTCAAAATCGCAATTTTCCGTTTGGAGCGGGTAACGGGAATCGAACCCGTCTCTCGTCCTTGGCAAGGACGTATAATAGCCACTATACGATACCCGCAAGTTTAATTTCTAATTTT
>PFHO01000040.1 GCA_002782345.1 Candidatus Moranbacteria bacterium CG_4_8_14_3_um_filter_34_16 | reverse complement strand
CCTATAATCTCTCGTCCAATTCTTCCAAAGTTATCTTTAATATTTGATAGAATACCGCCGAAAGTTTTAGACTGGGAGTCCATCATAGTACCCCATTTTCCTTGCTCGCCACCTAGACTTTGTAATGCTTTTTCAACTTCGGGAAATCCTACTTTGCCTTCGCTAACTAAAGCCTTAACTTCTCCCTGAGAAACACCAAATTGTTCTGCTAAAAGTTTAATTAAAGGAACGCCTGCGTTGGTAAACTGCATAAGGTCTTGTCCCATTAAATGACCTTGAACTTTAACCTGCCCGAAAGCGTAAGAAATTCTACCGATGTCAGCTCCTGTTCCTGACGATATATTTCCTAACATTTTAACAGTCGGTATCATTTCATCAGCACTAACTCCAAAGGCCATAAGTTGCTTTGCGGTTTCTACTAATTGAGGTAATTCGAAAGGTGTCTTAGCGGCAAAATCAGAAATTTTAACCATTAACTTACCTGCCTCATCAGCCGAACCAAGCATTGTTCCAAAAGCTATTTTAGCCTGCTCGAAATCAGAAGCACTTTTAGTCGTAAAAACTCCCGCCGCGACACCTGCCACACCGAGAGCCATTACGCTTTTCTTTGCAACTCCTACTATCCCCTTACCGATATTATTTAAGGCTCCTGTCGTAGTTCCAAGACTACTAATATCGGACTTTACGGAAGCAATTGCCGATTTAAAGCCCGATACGTCCGCCTTTATAGAAGCTAAGATAGAACCTATATTAAACATTTTTACCTCTTGTTTGAGCCTCCGTTATTATACCTTTAAGTCGATGTAGTCCTTCTCGGTCCAACTTTTCATTTTCCCAATAAGGATTATCTTGTTCTAATTCTTCATTTAACCTTTTTGCTAATTGTCCGATTTTGCTTTTAGATTTCTTATAATCTATTTGCCAAGTTGGTTTCGGATCGTTCAATAGTGTCAATGAGATTAAATTTTCTTCAGCTCTTAAGTTGCGGATATTTGTTAGGTAGCCTTGCAATAAAGGTAGTGGCATATTTGCCATTTCTTTATGGCTAAATCCATAGAAACGGGCTAACCTAGCAAACGGCTCAACTATTTTTTTTTACTTAGCGCAATATCAGCGTTATTAACTCCGACAATAAATTTAATCATTGCTTTTAATTGAATAGAATTTAACCCGTCAAAGATTTCAGGCGGAATCTCAGGTATAATTTTCGTTATAACTTCCTTTATCGCCTTAATAAGCTCCTCTGGGTCATTCATAGTAGTAGTTTTATTTTCTAATTCAATTAAAGGTTTTAACTTCGTAAGAGGTGGAAGATTAAAAATAATCTCCTTACCTTTAATCTTGAAAGTTCTTGAAACTAATGTATCTAAGTCTAAGTAATTATCCATTTTTGCCCTTTTTTATTAACTAATTTTAAATTGTCGTATCACCGATAGTTGCTAGGTAGTTTCCTGCGCTCATATTTTCGTTTATTAGAGCCATCATCGTAACTTCAATAATAGTTTGCTCATCGAATTTATGAGGTAGTGAAACTTCATCAATTGATACTGCACTCCACATCACAACATCATCATCCTTGTTTGCAGTGGCATTTTCAGTTGGGTGTAGAACCAATCTCTTAGCAACAGAAGCAAGGGAAAATCCTGCCTGTTTACCAATAGTTAATTTATTGCGTTCACCAGTACTAGAATAAGTTCCCGAAGGAATAGCGGCTTTCAAAACATTATAGGTTTTTTCTGCTAAAGGAATCTTAACCGAAAAATTCTCCGCTTTTAATCTCTTATCTACTGGAGTATCGCCATATAAATCGACTGTAATATCGGTAAAATCAGGGTCATAGGAAATTTCTACTCCGCCTTTTGTGTGTCCTAAATCCGTTCCGTCAAAATTGACAGAGCAAGAACCTAATTTTACTTTTGTAATATCTCCCATTGTAACTCCTTCTGCCCTTAATTTGCGAGCCGACTAACTCGCGTTATTAACTAATTTAATTATCGTATTTTTAACAAATAGTTGCAACTAATTTCAAAATTATCATTATCGTCCCTACCTATATCTCCTGGCTCTTGTTGTGCATTACAGAAATAAACATAGTTATCACCTAGATTAGTATTCATTAATCTATGTAAAATATTATAAGCGTTCATCGCTAAAGTTTTAGCTTCTTCATATTCGGTTGCTCTTGCTATTATTTGAATAGTTGGATTTGAAATCGCCATATCAATCTCTGGTTTTAATCCACCCGTATCATAAATAGTTAAACACTCTTTTGGTTCGCTCGGTTGTATTCCTAAAAAGATACTTGTTCCCTCAATCAAAGCAGTAGCATTATCAGAACCTTTAATACCTTGAGCTACTAAGTAACTTGATATTTCTTCAATAAGTTTAGCCATTTAAAGCACTCCTTAATATTCCTTCTAAATACTTTTTCCCTGTACTTACTAAATTTTTCAAAGGATCAATAAGATATTTTCCTTTTCTGCCTTTTTGGAATTTATATTCTGGGTGTTCATGAAGTCGTGCTGCATAAGGTGTATTATAACCAACCTTACCTTCTATCATACCACCTTTATTTGAAGCTGGGACTGTATGACCTGAACCTGCTAATGTTCCGATATCCATAGGGACTTGCTTTTCACTATCTGCTAAAAGCTTATTTGTTAAATCGTTAACTCCTTGCTCTATGGAATTAACAACAATTTTCTCGACCTTATCGAGATTTCTTAGAACACTACTTATTCCTTTAAATTGACTACTCATATCTTAATAATACCTCTCTATGTGAATTTTGCTCTATAAAGCCTTTTGTAGAAACTGAAATAACCCTATAATTAACTCCGTCTTTTATAACCCGATCTTCGTTAGAAATTGAGATATCTGACTCTAAAAACATTTTAACTTTAGCGGTTATGTCATTGCCTTTTTCGTCTTTGACTAAATCATTTATCTCCTGCCACCTACAATCTACTTCCGTACCTGTGCTAAAACTTTGCCTTCCCCATTTATCTAATACTCCCTGGAGATAAATAGTCGCCTTAGTTTGTAGATAAGTTTCAATCATTAAAATACTCCTGTTCGGCAAATAAACATTTCTAATAAATCGTATGCTTCTTTAGGCATTGCAATACTTTGTCCACCGACATCAAAAGTTTCCGATAAATCACCAATAGAATAAGATTTAATACCTTCTGCTTGTAATTGTGCTCTACCCGATTTATTCTTTCCGTCTAAAAGCCAAAGGGCAATTTCACATTGAGCGTCTTTAATCTCTTGAGGTATTTTTTTAACAATCGTATATTCGCAAGTATTATCTATCGCGGAAGTAAAAGCAGAACTAACTGTTATTTTTCCCGTAGCCCTGTCGAAATCACTAATCAATCTTTTCTCAAACTTATTCGTTCCGCTAGTGATATAAAGACAACCACCATTCCAATAATCATCAGGATATAATTCTGAATTACTTGTTGAAATTAAATTAGTATCGATTAAAGTTGTAATACTACCGCTAAAAGCCTTTCCGTTCCAATTTTCCTCATCACTTCGGGGAAACTCTAATCGTTGATGTTCGCCATCATATTTTTCGTGGAAAAAGCGACATCTATCTATTATTCTAGTTGCTTGTCTCAACGCTAATTCTTTATTGGCGTCCGAAGCGTTTGCCCAAGAATTAGGACCATAATAAAAACTTGTAAAATAATCATTAGCTTCTGCTAAAGTGGTATAACTGTCGGCGTCTTTATGGGTTGGAATTGCATTTATTGACATAATTTCTCCAATACCCTTATTAAATTATTTACTGTATTCTCTATCTTATATTTTAGCACATATTGGCTAGTGTTAAAAGATTTTTTCCTCCAGTCCTTTCTTTCTTCATAAACAAACCTCATTGCTCGTTGTAAATCTTTGATATCACATTTTATAAAATTCCCCAAGTCCCCTTCTATATTATCATATCTTGCTTTAACTGATTTATAATTTACGGGTATCATATATCTATAACTAAAGTATTCTTGAATTGAGTGAGCGTTTGGAGCAATAACAGGAAGTCCTGTTGCCATTGCCTCAAGTGGCGGTATTCCAAAACCTTCACCCCTTGAAGGGAAAACAAAACAATCTGCCTCTTTCAAAAGCTCAAACATCTGCTCGTTAGAATATCCTTCGTTAATTGATTCCATATTCGGATATTGATTTAAAGAAACGATATTTTGTCCGTGTTCTTTTGCTACTGTTTTAAAAATAATTCTTACAGGTTCGCTCGGTTTAAATTCTCTTTTAAATGCCTCAAATAATTCGTGCCAACCCTTGCGAATAGTAAAAGCCTCATAATTTAAAAAGGTAAAAATATCCCGTTCTGGTCGATCATAATATTTATAAACATCGGCATTATAACCTAAGTTAAGAACCTTTATCGGAGTTTTAACTCCACACCTTTCAAATATTTCCTTGCCCCATTCTGTTGGAACTAAAACTAAATCATATTTATTTAAAAACGGTATCCAATTATCAGGTATCTTGTCTGTTTCAAACATCGTAAAACAAACTTTTTTCGGTCCGTGTACCCATTTAAGATTAGTCGGGTAAGAATAAACAAGCGAACAATCTTTCGGCTTGTCTGTTTCAAACTTATCTAGTAACTGAATACCTTTCTTTTTGAGATAGTGAATAATTAAATCTTTAGAAATTCCATAACCATTATTCCTATCCTTTACTGTTATCATCTCAAGTTTCATAAAATACCCTTTTAGGCTTACAACAGGAAGTAAGAATAAAAGGGCGGAATTATTCTTTTTATAAACTTCCTGTTGCCAACCTAAAAGATTGGCATAGCGTTTAGCTAATCAACTGACAAGCAAGAGCTTCACGAATTGTCTTAACTCCGTAAAGTAAGTCGATAGTTGTTAAATATCCACCGTCTTTATGAGAGTAAGAAGTCATTACACGAAGTCCAATTCCGTCTGCACTAAGAACTTTCGAAGCAACTCCATATTGAGGACCTGGAGCGGCTAAAGGTCTAGAAACCATAACAAAAGCACCTTTATTGAAAGCCAAGTTTTTAGTAGAAACAGGAGAAGTTCCAGTAGTTTTTACACCTTGAGACATAAAGATATCAAATCCGTATTTTCTACCGATTGAAGCGTCTTTCAATGCACTCTGGTTATCACTTATCCAGTTAGAACTTGTGAATTTTTCAAGTTTAAGCAATGCGGCGTGGTCTTTAGTTGAAATAACAACGGCTCTGTTAGCCAACGGAGCTTTTGAATCATTTAGCTTCTTACCAGCGTCTATGATGTCATCTGCGTCTAAATCTGTTCCAGCGCTACCAATTAAGTTAGTGGTTACATTTGAATAAAGCGCTAAAAGATCGCTTTCGATTTGTTCAGCAAGAACAGCAACACCTTCGTTCATAAGGTCTGCCTGATAGTTAGGTTTTGCTAAGAACTTAGCAATATCGTCTATCAAGAACGAAATATATTTATGCTTATTCAAAGTAACTTCTACCTTACTATCTGCAATTGACTGCGTGGAAAATTGTGAATCTTCCCCTTTATCTCCAACAATAAGACCTGTGATTTTATTTATTCTAACAGTATCACCATACTGGGCAACATCGTTGTCAAAGTCCCTGCGAACTAATTGAGTCATAACTGTATTTGCTTTTAGATATTCTAAGGTTTTAGCGGCAACAATAATTGGCACACCATTAGCAACATCTGTTTTTCCGATTGTAGTACTCATTTGTACTCCTTTTCTGCCCTTATATTTTAATTATCTGTAACTCTACCTTCTGCGTATGCTTTAGAAATATCGTTTTCGTGTTTCTTGTATTCTTCACGGTTATTTTCTAACCAATCATCTATTTCTGATTGACGATATACTTTTTTCCCGTCTTGGGTTTTTTGACCTGCGGGATTTGTTCCCGAACCAATAACACGATTATCTTCATTAAACAAAAATGGTTTATCTGTCTTAAGTTTTTCAATTACTTCATTTATACCTTTAACTTCGCCATTTTCGATTTTTACATCAGAGAGATCTGCTAATTTAAAGGCATCTCCTGCGGATACAACCCCTTCCTTAAGAGCTTTCTCGGCAAAAACATTATACTTTTGATTCCCCTCAACCTGTGTTTTAAGAGTATCAATTTCTTTCTGCTTCGCTTCGGCTAATTCCTTATACTTACCTTTTTCGGCAAGATCTTTTTCTTCCGTTTCTTTCTTCTCTTTGTTAATCTTCTCAAGAGCTTCCCTTGCTTTTTTCAATTCCTTGCGAGTATCAGAAAACTCCCCATAAGGAACTGACTTTGGTGGTCCCTTTTTATCTTCATCTTTACCTTCGCCACCTTTGTTATCGTCTTTGTTAAGGTCATCTTGTTTTTTAGAGGCGTTATCATCGCCTTGATTATTTTTAGTCTGGTCATCACCAGAGTTTTGATCTTTGTCATTTAACATAGAATCTCCTATTAAGATTTATAGATGTCTAAGCTGGCGGCGATTTAAAGTCCCACCGCAAGGACTGCCACCCTTAATTTAATAATACTATCCTATATAAAATTATGTCAATAGAATTATCATCGTCCATCGCCAATCGTTGAGAAGCCTACTTTTCGGAGTGTTTTATCTTTAATCTCTTGATCCTTATTCGATAGCCTTTTAAATTCATCGGGATTTTTCTCTAACTCTGAAATATACGGGATTGTTCTGTGTCGGCAATTAGGTCTAAAAATATGATTTGACATATTCATTATTTCATCTAAATTTGGATAGCCTGGAGTCCGCCCTGTTAGACTATAAACTTTTCCCTCAACTAATCTACAATCATCAGCCGCTCCGTGAACTGTAATTTGAACTAGATCATATCCGTTTTCTATAAGTCGCAATTCTCCACCAACCCGATATGCTTCCACCATTTTGGTCCGAACTAACATTTCGGAATAAGTATCTAATTGCCAAGTTTTCCCACCCTTATCAATTAAAGAAACTACCCCGTGATCTTTTAAAACTGCTTGAATATCTTTTTGAACTTGAGGTAAAGTTTTACCCGAAATTATGCCTGTTGCTAATTCCCCGACTATTTCTTGTTTGGTTACTAAACCGAAAGTTGAAACAATATCTCTTTTAACAGTTTTTAATGCTTCCGCAAAACCTAAGTAACTTTCGTCTGCTATAACTCGGACCGCGTCTTGATGTAAAGAATTAAAATCGGTTATCTTAACTTCGCCCTTTAATTTATTTAACTCATTAACCATATCAACCGATCCCTGCCTATACATTTCTGGGATATTAGCACCTATCCAAACTTTTGTACCTTCGTCTAATTCTAAAAGAATTTTATCTACCTGTGCCATTAGTGATAATTTTTGAACGTTACTTTTTCCAAGTAAGTTATTAGTCTGAACAATTTTAAGTAATTCTAAATATCCTTCTTTATAGAAATTAACAAGGTTGTCTATATTGCCTACGGTTAGATCAATTTTCTTAATCACCGCCTACTCCTTTTTCATCATCGGTTCTTTAGGCTCTTTACCACCACCCATAAGTTTTGACATATCTAGCATTGGCGGCTTATTACCTATGCTTGAAGTAACCTCTTTTGTTTCCGAACCTATTTTTTCCATTTCTTCTTTAATATCATCATTGCTTCCACTATCTAATCTTCTGATAGAACTTTCCCTTGAGGTATTACCAGAACGTAATCTAATTTCTTCGATCTGTGCTTGTTCAAAAGTGTCTTGAGGTATTCCGTCTTGCCATTCTATCTTTGGAATAACTGGAGTTTTCTTAGCTAATTTTTGAGCAACTACCATTGCCCATTTTAAAGCCTCATCATAATAGTTTTTCTTTCGGGATATTTTCGCTAAAGTTCTCAATAATCTAAACTTTAAGGCTCTACCACTTTCAGCAGTTCCACCTTTATCCATACCAAATACTGACGGAGAAGTTTCAGAAAATAGAAAGACAAATTCTACAATCTTATCTATTTCTTTAAATGCCGCTTCGAGTGAAGCGTCCCAAGTGATATATTCTGGTTTTGCTACACCACCAGTCGTTGCAACTACCTCGAACAAATCAAAATTCTGTGTTCTTACTTGCCCTTTTTTATCTATCACTCCTCTCGGAACTGCTAATTTAGGGTTTGAATGTCTATTAAGAATATCGGCTAATCGGGTTATCCTGTTATTTGCTTCATCAAACAAAGAATGTAAATCATTGTAATCAGAAATTCCCCAAAACCTATTCGATGTTTTCCAATTAGGAATTATTTTAACTAAAAAGTCATCAACTCCCGTGTTTTGTTCCTCTGGCATATTGTCATAAAAAATTCCTAAATCAACTTTTTCAGATAAAATATCCCCATTCAATAGCCATAACTCATTAACTATTTTCCCTTTATAATGAATTTCTTTACGAACATATTTTGTGTCGCCCTGTTGTTTAATCCAAGCAATCTCTATCGATTTTGTTTCGTTTATATTATCAGAATCTAAATTAACAAAAACAATTTCGGGTGTAATATATTCTATAATTATCTTTTTATTTTCTGCTTGTCTAACTTTAATTACACTATCCCCGTGATAGGAATTCGATAAAGCACTCTCATAATTCCTTGTATGAAGTTTATTATTTTCTATTAACTCATCGAACCATTTTGTATCTTTAACTTCTTTCGGCCATTTAAACTTAATTTGTTCTCCAAATAATAAATCAGCGCTTACTTTGGAGATAAGCGCTCCGAAATTACAAACAATATAGATCAACGATTTTTGTTCCTTTGCCATAAGAGCCGAGAACTTTGCAAAAGCTGTCGAATGTAAACCAAGAAAAATATCCTCATTGGTTCTGTAATTGTCAATTCTTTGTTTATCTTCATTAGTTGCTGGAAAGTTTGCCATACTTCCTCCTTACCACCCTTCTGGTTTATTTTCCCAAGCCCTTACTTGCATGATAATCTCTGGGATTGCTAGGCAGATAGACCAAAAACTATCTCCGTGTCCTTCGGGTGAAGCCATTGTCTGTAAATCGTTATCCACCGCTACAATCTGGTTAAATTGCCTACTATCATCTATCAATTCAATTTTAGAATTAATTACATACTTTTGCAAATTCGCCGCCATTCCATTTTTAGTTTTCTCACTAAAGTTTACTGGTTCATATTCGGGACCAAGTAATCCCTGTTCTGCGAAACTCTCAAATTCTCCTCTAGTATTATCATATCTTAAAGTATTGATTTTGAAAAACTCTATTGCCCTATCACAATACTCTTTTTGTTTTATGTAATCCCAACCGTCCATAAATTTCTGATGTATCTCTACGAAATGCGGTTCGTCCATTGAACCAGTATTTTTAAAAACTGCGAAATGTGAAGGATGGGCTTTTTTACCGATATCTAAACCCGCATAAACATCAACTACATTTAACTCATCAATTATCGGCTTATCTTCGGGAAACTCTTGTTTATATTCTCTAATCTGTAAGTTGGTTAATTCAGAATTTATCAAATCTAATATCTGCTTTTCTTCAAAATAACTATTCTCAGCATAAACAGGTCGGCACATATATTCTTGATTAAAAATCTTAACACCCCTCATTTCTCGGCGATGATTCAATTCTTCCCAATTATGCCACTCTGGCCATATCGCTATTTTATCCGCGTCTGAAATTATCGATGGTTGTATTCTAACTGCAAACTTAAGTTTCATTTTCTCGTTAAAGAAAAAATCCTGCCAAGTTTGAGGTGTTCCGACTATATGACAAAAACCGCCTTTGTTAACCATATCCAATAACTCTGTAAAAATAATTCTATTAACCTTCTCTATAATGGTCGGGTTTAATTTATTTTCAGGATCGCGCAAAGGGTCATCTATAAAAATACCAGGGCAATGAATACCTCTCTTAAAGGCTAATAATCCATGAGGTTCCAAAGTTATTGAAGGCAAGGGTTTTCTATTTTCATCATATCCCCAAAAATAATCGATAACTCCTTCGGCTCTCGGTTTTCTATCTATACAAGCTTCATAGTAAGGATTTCGTTGTATCAAATCTTTAATCTTACCAATATGATATTTACTCATTGCTTCTTGAAAAGAAAAATATTGATACTCTCCGCCACTTAATGCTTGTTTCATTAAAATCCACATAAAATAAGCATAAAGACCTGCAGATTTAAAATGGTCACGTCCCGACATTCGAGAAGTCCAAATATTATCTCCGTAATAACCTGCTAACTCTTTAATATATCCGCCACCTATAAAATTATCAAAAGATTTACTGAAAACATTAAAAATAAAGTATTCAAAATCCTCACTCGCTATTGCTATTGTCTGGCTGGATTGGTTCTTCTCCCATTCCGTTAGTTGCATTTGACTTCTCTTTTAATTTTAGTTCCTCTTTGGCTTTTAAAATACCAGCAACATTAACTGCTAAAGTATCCGTATTTTTTTGTTCATTTTTTTCTACCCAACCTTCATTAAGTTGTTTCCA
Organism: Candidatus Moranbacteria bacterium CG_4_8_14_3_um_filter_34_16; assembly: GCA_002782345.1. GTDB lineage: Bacteria > Patescibacteriota > Minisyncoccia > Moranbacterales > UBA2206. The sequence continues at coordinate 1,658 of PFHO01000040.1, read as the reverse complement.
AAGTTTCACTCTCGCTGCGTCTGAATTTTTTATTGTTGCCCTAGTAAAATGAAAATCAACATCTTTTTTAAATTGAATAACATTTACTTTCTCAATTATCTTATTCAAATCTTCTTTAAACTCTGGTCTATTCTCCCATTGATTTAAGGTATTTTTTCCAATAGTAAATTCTTTACAAAATTCCTGTTTAGTATAAATCTTAACCAAACTTATAAAAATCTCATTTGGTTCAAACCCTAATTCTGCTATCCCCTCTTTCCCTCTTTTTTTATAGATAGTTTTAACCACAGTAGGAATAGCACACCATAAAATAAATGTTGCGTAATCCCCTTTTTTATAAACCCTTTTTCTTTTATTTACTACCATTTTTCCCCTATTTCTCCCTTTTTTGGAGCGCTCGGGTCGGAATTGCACCGCCACCTCTCGGCTGGAAGCCAAGTGTTCTATTATTAAACTACAGGCGCATAATAATCTTTAGAAATCTTATAACCTTTCTCTCTCAATAAATTTCTATAACACGACCATTTAATTCTAATTCCCCAATTCAATTCTTTTAGTAGCTTCTTCTTTGGTATGCCCTTTGTCCGATCAATAATCTGCTTAATCTTATTATAGCTTTCTGTTGGCTGTTTGAGAATAGGAAGTTTAGAAATTGCTAACTCAATCATATCATTAAAGTCTTTTATCTTAACCGACCATTTTAATTCTTCAAATCTATTCTTTGATTCCATACTCATCATATTTTGTAAATCAGGTTCGTCTAAAAATCTATTAACTAACTTAAGAAAATCATCGTCTGTTTTATAATACATCGCTTTATCCCCTGCTAGTTCGTGGTAGTAATCTTCATCTGCAAAAATATAAGGAACTCCTACACTCATTCCGTCTGTTGCTGATACTGCCCACCCAGCATAAGTTTGTTTCGCGCAAACTCCTAAATAACAATTCTTTAAATAACCAAGATATTTCGTTCTGTCTAATTTATCAATAAGCATATATTCTCTCTCTAAACTCTCAGCCAAAGGAACCCAAACTTTAAAATCTTTTCGGGTTTCATATAGCTTGTCCATCATTTTTATAAACCAAGGATAATTTTTGTAAGTATGTGCTCTATGATTGAATACTATAACTTTCGTGCATAATTCAGGTATTGGTTCAAAAACGGGTTCCTCAGCCCCGATGTAAATTGCCCGAACTATCTCATCTAATGATTTACATACCTCTTGGTTAAAATGGACAGAAGCATTTTTTAATAGGAGTTTTTTTTGCGCTTCGGTATTTATCCCGCATTGTATCATCTCTAATAGTCCTAATATATTTATGTCCATAACTGTCTTTTTGTAATTAGTAACTTCGGGGAACTCGGTCCAATGAGAATATCCTATAAATACAGGTTCTTCATTTGTTTCGTTATAAAACAAGTTTTTTAATTGGAGTGTATGTTCTGGCAAATTACTAAAGACAATATCATAACTATTACTCAGCCAATCTAGTGCTTGTAATAATAAAGAGCTATTAAAATGTAATCTCATTTGGTTCGGATAAGTCGGCAGTTGTATCGGAATTTGTTTTGTATTCGGAAAGTCTAAACTCTTAATAAACTTTGGACTTAAAATCGTCCATTGTAAATCCCCTCTAATCTTGTTCAATTCCCTAAT
>PFHO01000019.1 GCA_002782345.1 Candidatus Moranbacteria bacterium CG_4_8_14_3_um_filter_34_16 | reverse complement strand
CAATGATAATCTTTTCCATTTTTTTTATTTTTAGTTACTTATTTTTTTCAATTTTAGTTCACTTCAAGATTACCAAAATAACTCAAAAAAAGCAACTCTTCTTGAATTTTTGAGTTAAAATTCAAAAACAAAATCATTTCCCAATTTTTAAAAATCCAATTCTTTGACTTTTTCCCAATTTTTTTCATCTAAAACCACCACCCCTTCACTGCCAAAAATATATAGATAGTCGTTGATATAAAGAGCTCTTTCAATATTTCTTTCATCTAAGGCTTTTTTTAGCGTTAATTTGTCATTTTCATACCCAAAAACATATCCTCCGGTTCCACCCGGCAAAAAAAACACTTTATTTTTTTCATCAATTAAAAAAGCATGATGGGTGCTGGCAATTTCCGACCAGTATTCTTTCAAAATATATTTATCCTTTTCAAACGGTTTGGATGAATCGCTTACATCAAAAAGAGAAATTTTCACTTGATTATTTTCCTCCCCAATTCCCAACACTAAATTTGAACTTATCGGATGAAGGTAAGAAGAATAACCGGGAATTTTCAATTCTCCTGCCATGCGCGGGCTTTGGGAATTGGAAAGATCAAACACAAAAAACGGATCAGTTTGTTTGAAAGTTACTAGATAACCTTTATCTCCGACAAAACGAGCCGAATAAATTTTCTCATCCATTCCCAACCCTTGAATTTTTCCGGAAATATCCATTTTTTTATCCAAAATATAGATATCATTTTCATTTTCCGCCGAAGACCAAACATTTTCTCCAACAGTCGTCGCCACTCGCAAATAACCTTTATATTCATCAAGAGAAAATTGGTTTAAGATTCTCCCTGGAATCACTCCATTTGACTCAATAGTCAAATTTTTTGTGGAAATTTTTACTATTCCTGTTTTTACAGAATCTCTTTTATGCTTGGATAGATAATCTTTCATTCTGTTTTCAATCTCGTTTTTTTGTCTTTTTCTCGCGTCATCGTCAAAAGACAATGGGTTGAAATTTTCTTCCATTATTTTTTCCACCTCAATCGTTTTAGCTTCTTGACTGATATCATAATTCGCCAGTTTTTCCAATCTTTCTTTGGCTTCAACAGAAAAAAGATCGCCATTTTCTTTGGCAAAACCCGATATTAAATCAAATTGACTCATATTTTCTCCGTAGCTCAAATATATCGCGTTTGGCGACATATAAAGATTTTCTTCATATTGATAACTTCCCGTCAAAGCAATCTTTTTTTCTATCGTTCCAGTCTGAGGATCAAATTGCATTATTTGAAAAATTCCATTCACATCTACTTCTTTATCAATATACGAAATATCCTCGCAATTGAAAGAAATATCCTGATTATTTATTTTTAAAGGTTGAATTGGACAAGGTTTTTGACGATTTTGAATATAAGAAAAAACCACCAAATACATTTTGCCAGCCATATCTCTGGAAGAAATTAAATTGGATCTTTTGCCCAATTCTACAGTCCATTTTTTTTCCGAAGAATTGGCGTTAGAAACATCATAACCATAAATTTTTCCGTCATTTGTCAGCACAGTCAGGATATTTTTTTCAAAAGCATTTTCCCTTTATTTTCAATCTCTCCGACAATTCCCAAATTTTCCAAAGGAAAAACATTCAAATTTAAAATCGCTTCTTTGTTTTTATAATAATTTGGATTGGGCATATTCCTATGTTCGCCATTGGGAGGATTTTTAAGATTTGGGGAATTTCCTGTTGATCCTTCAGAATAATATATATCAGGAAAATAAGTAATTTTGGGTGAATAAAAGGCTTGCTTTCCGTCGGTTTTTAAAATATCCGGTTCATCAATTCCGCTCACTTGAACATTGGTTTGAGAAAATCTATCTGGTTCAATAGAAGTGTTTGCAACATTTGCTGAAAGACCCTCTGGTATCGGGTTAGAAAAACTTTTCGGAGACTCTTGCCAAGTTTCTCTCCCCTGATCCGACGCGGATAATGAAAAATTGCTATAACCATTTGTTGTTTGTGAAGATTTTTTCAAATATTTGACAAATTCTTCTTCCGATTTGAAACGCAAAATTTTAGCCTTTTCTTTTGATATGTTTTTTGGAGAAGAATTGTTTGAAGAAATCATATTGGACAATTTCTCTCCAATTCTATTGTCTTTATCATTCATCTTTAAAACTAAAATATAAACCAAAGCCATCACTACTAAAAGAAATCCTGTCGCGCCTAAAAATAAAAACTTTTTTTTGTTCATTTGTTTTTTTTAATTTTTTTTAGTATGCAAAATTTTCATTTAGCTTTTTTAATGGATTCTCGCAAAAGTTTATCTTTGCAAAAGTGAAAATATGAATAAAAAAATGTCTTTCACTTGTTATGTCTTTTCTCTTTTATACCTTATTTTCCCCTTATAGACAAGACAAACCAATTCAACACTCACAGACTCATCATTAAAACTAATTGTTTAATAAATTTAGGATTGTGTGCTTACATTAAAATAAAGCACGGGGTTTGAAATTAATTTCCTGTCAATTTAAGACTGAAACATTTAAGAAAAATGTTCTTATTATTTTTTTGTCAAAAACAAAATTCTTCAGATTTTGAGACTTAATTTTCAAACAATTTTCGCGGTTTAATTTTGACCAAGCCAATAAAATTTTGGAGGTATTTGACTAAAATAAAAAAATTGCGGTCGCGAGTTATTAAACGATAGAATTGTTACATTTTTTTTATTTTCTCTAATATTTCTTTAATAATCCATTCCGGGGTGGATGCTCCGGCGATCACGCCAACTGCATCAATTCCTTCAAACCATTTTTTTTCAATTTGATTGACATTTTCCACAAAAAATGTTTTTTTATTTATCCGACGCGCGATTTCAAAAAGTCGTTTGGAATTGGCAGAATGAGGCGAACCGATCACCACGACCGCGTCATTTTTTTTCGCCAATTTTTTGACTTCCTTTTGACGGTTACGACTAGTAAGACAAATCGTATTTTCAATAATCGCCGACGGATTATTTTTTTTAATTTTACGGCAGATTTTTTCAAAAAAAATCTTGTCTTGAGTAGTCTGAGACAAAACCGCTATTTTTTCTTGAGGCGAAAAAACCAATCGCGAAAAATCTTCTGGGGAAGAAACAATCAGCGATTTTTTTCCTCCCCAGCTGTCAATTCCAAGCGTTTCTTTATGATTTTTATCTCCCGCAAGCACCACCCGCATTCCCCTTTCCGAAAAAGCTTTTGCTAATCTTTGAACCTTGATCACTTTGGGACAAGTTGTATCAATAACATTCATTCCTTTTTCTTTAGCCAACGCAAAAATTTCCGGTCCATCTCCATGCGCAGTTATAATCAAAGTTCCAATTTCTCCAAAAAGACTGTTTCTTAATTCTTTTAAGCCGATCTCGGCAATTCCTTTTTCTTTTATCCGCCTATTAACATCATCATTGTGCACCAAAGCTCCCAAAATAAAAACTGGTTTTTTGACTTTTTCCATATCCAAATTCATCACCATATCAAAGGCTCTTTCCACTCCCGAACAAAAACCGGCATATTGGCTCAAAAAAATTTTCATAATCTTTTCTTTATTTTTTAGGACTTATGCGTTTGACGAAAAATTAATAATGATAATCTCTCTCAAGTGCTTCAATCTCAATTAAACTGGCGGGAGATAATTTAATTTTACACTTTACGCTTTAGTAATTTTAAAGCAAGTGCGTAAGTTCTAACGATAGAAAATTTTCTATTTTCCTTGTCTTTCCTGCCCTCTCTGTTATTTTCGCTAACGCAAAAAAATAATTTTCTATATTTCTTGCAAAAAAATCCCCTTTTTAATACAGTTTTTTAAAAAAATTCTAAAAAATCTTAATGTTTTATTTTACTTTCAAACTTTTTTTACCAGAATTTTTTTCCAAGCAATTTCTTGACGACATAAAAGTTTTGAAGCTTTCATCGGTTCCGCCATAACTTCCTCCACCACTTTTTCCATTCTCATCCCTTGCGAACCTTTCACTAAAATCAAATCTCCAGGACGGATTATTTCTTGTAATTTTTTTCCGGCGGAAAAAACATCAGAAAAGAAAAATATCTTTTCCTGATTTTCCTCTTGAGAAAAAACGCCGAAAGCTCCCATTTTCATTCTTTGACCTACTGCAAAAAATATATCTCCTTTTATATCAAGAAACTCCTGTGCCACTTTTTTATGCCCTTCTTCCGTATCTAATCCCAATTCCAGCATATCTCCCAAAACCGCTATTTTTCTTGTTGCTTTAATTTCTTTAAAAGCTTGAAAAGCCGCCAAAGTTGAAACGGGAGAGGCATTGTAAGTGTCATCAATAATAAAACTGTTTTTTATCCCCGAAATCAAAGTCATTCTTCCAGGAGGCAAAGAAAAATTTTCCAATGATTTCGCAATCTCTACTAAGTTTATTCCCAAAACAATTCCGACTGAAATCGCACTCAAAGCCGCATAGATGCTATGTCTAGCTAAAACTCCATTGAGTCTCACCGGGATTGTTGTTCCTTTGTGATTAAGTTTAAAACTTAAACCTTTTATTCCTTCCGTCCCTTGTCCGTTATAATTATAAAAAATATCCGTCGCCCGTGCTTCCGCTTCAGGACTAAAACCAAAAGTAACAAATTTCTTTTCTTTATTTTTCGGATGATTGCAAAATTTGAATATGTAAGGATTGTCAATATTAACAGCAACTGAACCATCAGAAGAAATGTTTTCAACCAAAGAAAGCTTTTCTTTGGCGATTCCGTTTAAAGTTTTGAAATATTCCAAATGGCTTCCCGAAATATCCGTAACGACAGCTATTTGACATTTTATAAACTCCGTCAGATATTTGATATCTCCCGGTCGGTCCGCTCCCATTTCCAAAATCAAAATTTCTGGATATTTTACGGGAAAAACAATAATTCCAATCCAACGCGTCAAAACTTTTAACCATTTTCCGACCGATCGTCCGCCTGCCAAAGATCCGATTATGGAAAGAGGCAAACCTATTTCATTATTGTAATTTTTTTCATTTTTTCTCACATTGAAATGTTCCGTCAAAACGGAAAAAATCGCTTCTTTAGAAGAACTTTTCCCTACCGATCCAGTAATGCCGACTATTTTCGGTTTATATTTTTTTAAAACCGCTCGCGCCATAAAACGCAAAGTTTTTTCCAAAAAAATTATTTTTAACGATTTTTGATTTTCTTTTTTTTCCATTTTAATTTTCCTTATTTTGATTATCTTCTTTTTTCTTTTCTTCTTTTTTCTTTTCTTTTTCAAATTCGGCAAAATATTTTTTCAAATCATGCAATTTTTCAAAATTGTCCAAATCGTTTTGAACATATTTTTCCGTTGGTTCAATGTTTTCATAGCTTAACAGAAATTTCATCAATTCGCCAAAAACCGGAGCCGCGCTAGATTCCGCCCATTCAACATTTTTCGGATTATCTAAACGCACCAAAATTGAAAATTGCGGATTGTCAACCGGAGCAAATCCGACAAAACTTCCAATACTTGCTCCTTCTTCATAACCTTTTTGAGTTCCGCTCGCCACCTGAGCTGTCCCGGTTTTTCCCGCCACTTTATATCCCGGCACTCCGGCTCTTTTTCCATGCCCCTTTTCAACTACGCTTTGCAACATTTGAGAAATTTGATTGGCGGTATTTTGTGAAATAACTTTTCTTATTTCTTGCGGTTGCAACGGTTCCTCCGTTCCGTTCTTATGAGAAATTTTTTCTACTATTTGAGGTTTAAAAAGCATTCCTCCATTAGCAATAGCACTGTAAGCCGAAATAAGTTGAATGGGAGTAACTGTTGTCCCTTGCCCAAAAGAAGCGGTAAAAAACTGAATATCTTTTTTGAGATTCTCCAAATTTGACAAGTTGCCGGAATTTTCTCCCGGAAGTTCCAGCCCGGTTTTTTCTCCAAAACCAAATCTTTTTATATAATCGGAAAAATTCTTGTTGCCTAAAACTTTTTCCGCATAGATGGAACCGGTATTGAGAGATTTTTCTAAAACTTGCGTCATTGTCTGCAATCCATAAGCTTTCAAATCGGAATTTTTGATATTATATCCGGAGATATTGACTGTTCCAGTATCAACATAAGTAGTTTCCGGATTTATCTTTCCGTTGTCAATAGCCGACGCTAAAGTTATACCTTTAAAAACACTTCCGCATTCATAAGCTTCTCCCACCAAATTTTTGAAATTTTCCATATTTTCAACTTTGCCGTATTCGTTGGGATTGAAAGAAGGATAATTGGCTAAAGAAATAATTTGACCGTTTTTGGGATTCATAACTATAACCAAACCTCTTTCCGCTCCAAATTTTTCAACCGCTCCCGCCAAAATTTTTTCCGTTTCATACTGGATAATATGATCTATCGTTAAAAACAAATCATCGCCATCTTGAGCTAAGGTTATTTCTTTATCTTCAAAAGGAATCCAACTGCCGGAATTGTCTTTTTTGTGAGAAATTTTTCCCTGTGTTCCTCTTAATTTATCTTCAAAATAAGATTCAATCCCGTATCTTCCCTCCAGTGAATTTTCTTTCCAACCGACAAATCCCAATACATTGGAAGCCAAATCTTCTGCTGGATAATAACGGAAAATATCTTCCGCCAGATAAATTCCTTTCATTTTCATATTTTCTATTTTTTCCGCTTCTTCTTGCGAAATTCTTTTTTTTATCACGCTATACATACTCTTTTTATTTTTCATTTTCTCCCTTATCTCATTTTCTTCCATTGACAAATTTTGCGCAATTTCTTTTATTGACCCAACAAGATTTTCCACTTCGTAAGGAACCGCATAAACCAATTGCGATTTTTTGTTAATCGCTGCGGGAAAAGATGACTGGTTTCTATTTTTATCTTTGAAAAAAATTTCCCCTCTTTTGGGAAAAATATTTTTCAATATGTAATGTTGATTGTCCGCCAAACCGATATAATAATCTCTAGCAAAAACTTGCAAATCATAAAGACGAAAAAATATAATTCCCGCTATCGCAAAAACAAAAAAAATTAACGCAAAAAGACGCATGTTAAAACCGCTTTCTTCGCCAGAACATTTTTTTCGTCCGCAAAAATTTTTTTTCTTATTTTGTTCTTTTTCTCTTCGCAAAAAAATTGCCGGTTTCATATATATTTTTTAAAAAAATCCGGCGTTTTCTATTTTTTATTAATTTTTTCCCTTTCTTTATTTCATCGCCACCGGACCATTAATCTCTAAAAATGAAACTTCATTGGAGCTTACTAAATTAAGATTTTCTATTGATTTTTCAATATTTCGCATAGATCTAAGCTCAACTTCTTTTATTTTTTCTTGTTCATTTTCTTTCTTGAGCTGTTCCAACTTATTCTCAATCTCTTTGATTTGATATCCTTTACCAACTAAATCATTCACTTGATAAAGATAAATTCCTCCCAAAAGAGACACCATAAAAACAAAACTGAAAAATATCCCCATAAAATTGATTTTAACGCTTCCTTTTCCTTCGGACACTCGTTCTTTAATTGTTTTTTTACTAAAAATAAAATCCGATTTTTGCAAAACGCAAAAACTTTCTCTATTTGGGAATTTTTTTTTCCAAAAAATATTTCTTTTAGCAGTTAAAATATTTAACATTAAACTTAGCCCCCTAAGTTTAGTCCTTATGGCAATTAAATTTTATAAATTTTATTTTTGTTTTGTCGCTATATTTTTTCACACACTCTTAACTTGGCACTTCTGGCTCTCGGATTTTTTTCAATTTCAAAAATTTTCGGGATTATCGGTTTTGAAGTTACCACCTTAACAATCGGTTCTTTTCCACAAATACATACAGGAAAACTTTTCGGGCAAATGCATCCCCTTGCATTTTCCCTAAAAATATTTTTGACTATCCTATCCTCCAATGAGTGAAATGAAATGACTGCCAATCGACCTTCTTTTTCCAATTTTTCAATAGACGATCGCAAGAAAATTTCCAAATTATCCAATTCTTCATTAACTTCAATTCTTAACGCTTGAAATGTTCTAGTGGCAGAATTTATTTTTTGATTTCGATATCTTTTCCCAATCACTTTCTCAATTATTTCCGCCAAATCCTTGGTTGTTTCAATTTTTTTCTCTGTTCTTCTTTTTATTATTGAAAAGGCGATCCGTCCGGCAAATCGTTCCTCACCATATTTTTCAATTACTCTTTTTAATTTTTCTCTTGGATATTGATTAACCACCGCATAGGCTGTTAATTTTTGATTTTTATTCAGTCGCATATCCAATCTTTCGTCTTTTTGAAAACTAATCCCTTTCCCAATCAATTGATCTGACGACCAGCCCAAATCGGCCAAAATCGCGCTCACCTTATCAATTTTCAAATTTGACAAAACATCCTTCAACTTCGCAAAGTTTTCATTAACCAAAAAAATTTTCTTTCCAATTTTCAAATTTTCATTTTTTAATTTTAAATCAAATCTTTCTACCGCTTCTCTATCCGCGTCAAATGCTATCAGCTGACCGCCCTTTTCTATCTTTTTCAATATCTCCAAGCTATGTCCTCCTCCTCCTAAAGTTGCGTCAACAACAATATCATTTTTTTCTATATCCAAAACTTCAATGACTTCTTTTAACAAAACTGATTTATGAATAGACATTTCTTTGGAATTCATAATTTTCAATTTTTAATTTTCAAACAATTTCCAATGATTCAAATTTTAATTTAAAAAAATTTAAAATTATTTAAAAATTGAAAATTTATTAATATACTCCAAGCTTCCCCAACTGTTCGGCAATTTCATCGGTATTTTTTTCCGCTTTCTTTTTATATTCTTCCCATTTATTTTCGTCCCAAATTTCCAAACGATTATACAAACCCGCAATCACCACATTCTTGGAAAGAGACGCATATTCTTTCAAATAATCTGGAATTAAAATTCTTCCTTGTTTGTCAATTTCACAATCTACCGCTCCCGCCAACATAATTCTCACAAAACTTCTAGTGTTGGCTTCCCCCATCGGCAATGTTCCTAATTTTTCCGCCAAATTTTTCCAAACTTTCACTGGATAAAGAAACAAACATTTATCCATTCCGCGAGTAATCACCACCCCACTTTTCAGTTCTCCGCGAAACTTACTCGGCACAGCCAATCTTTTTTTAGGATCAATTGAATGTTGAAACTCTCCAATAAACATAACACAAGAAAATTTACCACTTTACTCCACTTAACTCTACTTTAACTATATTCTAATCCACTATTTACCATTAGTCAAATCACATTTAAAAAAATTTTTACAAAAAAAAATAGCTTTTATAAGCCATTTTAAAAAAAGTTATCCACAACTTCTAAACTTTTTCAAGTTAAAAAAGAAAAATTATTTTTTCCGCGACATTCTATTTCTTTCCACTTCGTTAAGATATTTTTTTCTTAATCGCATTGAGTTGGGAGTGATTTCCATATATTCATCTCCCGCCATAATTTCCAATCCTCTTTCAATGGAAAGTTTCATTGGAGGAGTAAGTTGGATAGCTTCATCTGCTCCTGAAGAACGCATATTGGAAAGTTGTTTTCCTTTTATCGGATTAACTGACATATCCATTCCTTTGGCAGTATTACCAATAACCATACCTTCATAAACTTCCGCTCCTGGTCCAATATATAAAGCGCCTCTTTCTTGAAGATTGGCTAAAGAAAATCCCAACGCTTTCCCAGAAGCCATAGAAACCATAGATCCGGTTTGACGTTTTTTTATCTCTCCAACAAAAGAACGAAAACCGATAACGCGAGAACATAAAATCCCTTCTCCTTTGGTATCCACCATAAATTGTCCTCTATATCCCAAAAGTCCGCGTGTTGGAATTTCAAAAATCATTCTGGTTTGAGAACCATGCGATTGCATATCAATCATAATTCCTTTCCTTTTCCCTAAAGTTTCAATTATCCCTCCGGCCATTTCCATCGGAACATCCACAGTTACTTCTTCAAAAGGTTCCATTTTTTCTTCTCCTGTTTTTTTGATAATCACTTGGGGTTGGGAAACCTGAATTTCATATCCTTCCCTGCGCATATTTTCCAAAAGTATGGCAATATGAAGTTCTCCGCGACCGGAAACACTGAAAAATTCAGAAGAACTAAAATCAATTTTAAGCCCTATATTTATTTCCAATTCTTTTTCCAAACGTTCTCGCAATTGTTTTCCAGTAACAAATTTTCCTTCTCGCCCGGCAAAAGGAGAATCGTTGATTAAAAAGCGAAGAGTAATAGTTGGTTCATCAATGGAAATTGTCGGAAGTGTTTTTTGCTCTTTATCTTCGCAAATAGTTTCTCCAATTTCAATCGCGCCCAATCCGGCAATCATTACAATATCTCCCGCTAAAGCCTCTTGCGTTTCTTGCCTAACAGTCCCGCGAAAAGTGAAAAGTTTGGTAACTTTTGCCGGCAACACCTCTCCATTTGTTTTTTTCACCCACAAACTTTGTCCCACTTTTACCGTTCCATCATAAATTCTCGCCACCGCCAATCGCCCTAAAAAATTATCATATCCTAAATTAAAAGGTTGTGCTGTGAGAGGAGAATTTTTGTTTCCGCAAGCCGGCTCAACTTTTTCCAAAATTGTATCCAAAAGCGGAGATAAATCCGCAGATTCGTTTTGCAGACTTTTTTTCGCGATTCCTTGTTTTCCAATCGCGTAAATAGTTGTAAAATCAAGTTGCTCGTCTGTCGCACCCAAATCTAAAAAAAGTTCAAATACTTTCTCTTGTGCCATATCCGGATCAGCCGCCGGTTTATCAATTTTATTAAGAACCACAATCGGTTTAAGACCTAATTCCAAAGATTTTTTGAGCACAAAACGAGTTTGAGACATCGGTCCTTCTTGTGCGTCCACAACTAAAATAACGCTATCAATAGAACGTAAAACTCTTTCCACTTCCGATCCAAAATCAGCGTGCCCTGGTGTGTCCACGATGTTTATTTTGGTGTTTTTGTAAAAAACACTGGTATTTTTGGAGTAGATGGTTATTCCTCTTTCTTTTTCCAAATCATTGTTATCCATACTGCCAGCATCTTCTTCCAAAACCGCTCCAGTTTGACGCATAATCGCATCCGTGATTGTGGTTTTTCCATGATCAACATGAGCAATAATAGCGATATTTCTTATTTCCATAAAAAGTTTTAAATCTTTTTTAAAAAAAATGATTCAATAAATACAAACATATTCTGTATATAAAAATTGTAAGAAAAATAAATTAAAACAACACTCAAGATTATAATACTTAAAAATTTTTCAAAAAATTATGAAAATTTAATTTCAACTTCCTCAATCATCCTCCAATAATTTTTCACCAAACAAATAACTCCTTGATTTTATATGCTTAACGCGAAAAGCAAAATGAAAAATGTTTTCACATCCCGAAAAATGTTTTCGTAAAACAAAAAAATGATATCAGATTTTGAAAAAATAAAAAGACAAAAAAGTTTTTGACTTTTCAACTCTTTTTAAGAAAAAATTGAATGCATTGTTCCCGGCACTGTCCTACTCTTACCCGCTCAAATTCTTCAAAATCTTGGAAATCTCTCTAAACATTTTAAAAAATTTGAGCGGGCTACCATCGGGGCTGGCAAGCTTAACGAACGAGTTCGGAATGGGATCGCGTGTTTCCTCACCGCTAGAAGCACCGGAAACAATGCGTTCAAAAATAACTTAAAACACTTTCATAACAGGAGAAAAAAACATAAAAAAAACGATAGCAACTGATATAACGGAAAAAATCGTAAAAATAAATTGAAAACTTTCCTTATAATTTTTCATAAATTATAAACGCCTTTGGGGAGGAAAGAATTCTTTCCTGCCTTAAGCGTATATTAGCTACTGCTAACCACTAACCGACTCGCAAATTTATGAAGCACGAAACGCAAAACAAAGATATCCTTCATTTTACGTTTCTATGCTCCATACTAAACGAGAAAAATAAGAGAGATAAAGTTTGATTTATTAGTATCTCTTGGCTCAACGAATCACTTCGCTTATACCTGAGACCTATCAACCTGGTAATCTTCCAGGAAATCAGCCGCACAAAGCACGTAAATTCCAAATTACAAGATACAAATTCCAAATAAATTTCAAATTCCAATTTTCAAATCTCAAACTTTTTTAATTATGTTTGAAATTTTGAATTTCAGTTATTGTAATTTGTTTGGTTATTGTTTTTTGGTTATTGGGATTTTCGCGCTTCGCACGACATTGCCTAATCTTGAGGTGGGCTTCCCGCTTATATGCTTTCAGCGGTTATCCCTTCCAAACTTAGCTACCCAGCAATGCGGCTGGCGCCACAGCTGGTACACCAGAGGTTTGTTCTTTCCGGTCCTCTCGTACTAGGAAAGAATCCTCTCAAGCAATAAACGCCTACAGCAGATAGGAGACCAACCTGTCTCACGACGGTTTGAACCCAGCTCGCGTACCACTTTAATTGGCGAACAGCCAAACCCTTGGGACCTTCTCCAGCCCCAGGATGTGATGAGCCGACATCGAGGTGCCAAACCCCTCCGTCGATGTGAACTCTTGGGAGGGATCAGCCTGTTATCCCCGGGGTAACTTTTATCTGATGATCTTCCACGCTCCTATAAGCGATGGTCGGTTCACTAACTTCCACTTTCGTGACTGATTGACTTATGAGTCTCGCAGTAAAGCAGGCTTGCGCGTTTGCACTACCAGCCCGATTTCCATCCGGACCTAGCCTACCTTTGTAAACGCCTCCGTTACAATTTAGGAGGCGACCGCCCCAGTCAAACTACCCACCAGGCACTGTCCCCGAACCGGTAAAAAACAAAAATTTCTAATTTTTAATTTTCAATTTCTAAACAATTTTCAATTTCTAAATGATTTTAAAATTAAAAAATTTAATCATTAGAAATTGTTTTAAAATCGTGAATTGAAAATTGAAAATTTTTTGCCTTTTAACGGTCCAGGGTTAGAATTTAAAACTATCCAGAGTGGTATTACACTATTGGCTCAGTTCATCCCAAAAGACGAACTTCAAAGCCTCCCACCTATTCTAGGCAGTATAATCTCAAACTCAATACCAAGTTGTAGTAAAGCTCCACGGGGTCTTTTCGTCTTGCTGCAGGTCGACGGCATCTTTACCGTCATTGCAATTTCACCGAGCTCTTCGTTAAGACAGTTATCAAGTCGTTACGCCTTTGATGCGGGACAGAACTTACCTGTCAAGGAATTTCGCTACCTTAGAACGATTATAGTTATCGCTGACGTTCACTGGCGCTTCGGGGATTGGCTTGCACCGCTCCCGTTAACGTTCCAGCACTGGTCAGGCGTCAGCCCCTATACATCCCCTTGCGGGTTTGCAGAGACCTGTGTTTTTGGTAAACAGTCGCTTGATATCTTTAGCTGCGGCCCACCACGCATAGCACGGGAATTCCAAATTTATATTTTAATTATTTTTCTGAAATTTAGAATCTCTGTGCTATACACGGCGGGCAGTCCTTATTCCTAAGTTACGGACGCTATTTTGCCGAGTTCCTTAACGAAGGTTCACTCGTTCACCTTAGGCTACTCGCCCAGTCTACCTGTGTCGGTTTTAGTACGGTTCTCACGCTACTAATCTTAGAAGCTTTTCCCGGCACCCTGCTCATTCTTCTTTTCTGTCCGAAGACAAATTAGAGAAATATCTTGATGTATTGCGAAACGGATTTACCTGTCTCGCCATCTAAATATCCCTACCAAAATCCAATAATTGGCAAGAACTACTAGGATGCGTCACTCCATCGAATAACGTGAAAGCCACGGAGTATTAACCGTGTGTCCATCGACTACGCCTTTCGGCCTCGCCTTAGGCCCGACTAACCCTGAGATGATTGCCATTGCCCAGGAAACCTTAGACTTTCGGTGTCGGGGGTTCTCACCCCAATTGCGGTTACTAATTCCAGCATTCTCACTTCCATAAACTCCACGGTTGCTCACGCATTCCGCTTCAGCGCATATGGAACGCTTCCCTACCGCTACCATCCTTCGCTATCGCTCGGAAATTTTCAATTTTAAATTATAAATTTTAATTGAATTTTAAATTTCCCAATGTTTAAATTTTAAAAATTTATTCATTTAGACTTGATTTAAAATTTTAAATTTAGTCTTTAAAATTTCATTCTGAACGTTAGTGAAGAATAGTAGCCCGCATCTTCGGTATTATGTTTTAGCCCCGTTACATTTTCGGCGCGAAATCTCTAGACTAGTGAGCTATTACGCACTCTTTAAAGGATGGCTGCCTCTGAGCCAACCTCCTAGCTGTATAAGAAATCTTACTTCCTTTTCCACTTAACATAAATTAGGGACCTTAGATTGCGATCATGGGCTTTTCCCCTTTTGAGATCCGAGCTTAGCCCCGGATTTCTGACTGCTAGGATAGTTCTGACGGAATTCGGAGTTTGGTTGAGAAACCTACGGCGAACCGCGAATTCTCATTCAGTCGCTCTACCTCCGACAGATAGTTACCTAACGCTAGCCCTCAAGCTATTTCGGGAAGAACCAGCTATCGCCAAGCTCGATTGGAATTTCTCCTCTATTCACAAGTCATCCCCCGGTGTTGCACGGCCGGTGGGTTCGGGCCTCCTCTTGATGTTACTCAAGATTCACCCTGCTCATAAATAGCTCGCCTGGCTTCGGGTCTAGTCCATACGACAAATCGCCGGTTAAGGCTCGCTTTCACTACGCCTCCTCCGCTATTAACGGATTAAGCAAGCCGTATAAAACTAACTCGCTGGATCGTTCTACAAAAAGCACGCAGTCACCGTATTCTTCACTTACGCTCCGAATTTTATAATTTTTAATTTTTACAATTTTTAAATAATTTTCTAATTTCTAATGTTTATAAAATCAAAACATTAAAAATTATTTATAAAATTAAAAATTGGAAATTAAAAATTTATTCTGGACGTTAGTGAAAAATACGGCTCCTACTCTTCGTTAGCATATGGTTTCAGATACTATTTCATCTCCCTCATCGGGATACTTTTCACCTTTCCCTCACGGTACTTGTTCGCTATCGATCATCAAAAATATTTAGTCTTGGAGTTATAGTGACCCCAGATTCAAACGGGATTTCTCCGGTCCCGCCCTACTTGAGAATAATTTCACGAATGTTGTTTGTTTTCGCTTACAAGACTTTCACTTTCTTTGGTCGTTTTTTCCAAAACGTTCTGCTAACAAACAATTCATCGCCCCGATTAAACGAGTAAAATTACCTCGCAACCCCAGCTGCACCTCGCTATGCTCGGACAGAATTTTCAATTTTAAATTTTCAATTTTAAACGAATTTTCAATGACCAAATGAACAAATTTTTAAAATTCAATCATTTGAAAATTTAGATTTGATTTAAAATTTAGAATTTAAAATCTAGAATTCTTCACCGAACGCAGTGAGGTGAAGCTGGTTTAGACTTTTCCCCTTTCGCTCGCCACTACTTAGGGAATCACATTAGTTTTCTTTTTCTCCGGCTACTAAGATGTTTCAATTCGCCGGGTACGCTATATTAACCTATGAATTCAGTTAATATTAACCCATTCTTCACTTTATCCAGAAATTTTGCCATTAAAATAAACTTTACAAATTTTTTAATTTAAAATTTTTAATTTTATAAATAATTCTCAATGTTTCAATTTCTAAAAATTTGAGATTAGAATTTATTTGAAAATTGTAAATTGAAAATTAGAAATTACATTCTGAACGAAGTGAAGAATGGGTTGGGTTGCCCCATTTGGATATCTTCGGATCAAAGGTTGCTCAGCACCTCCCCGAAGCTTTTCGCAACTAGCTACGTCCTTCATCGCTTTTTGATGTCTAGGCATCCGCCATATGCATTAGTATTACCGCTCTTATTTTTTTCTGCTTAATTTTTTGCAAAAACAAAAAATTAAGCAGTTCGGTTAGCAGTTAGCAATCGCCAACTGCAATTTTGCAAATTTACCTACGAACTTGACACTTGTATTGCAAACAAATATCAAGTTGACTAATCGCTAATATTCTTTTTTTTCCGCTAGAAATAACAAAAAAAATACAGCAATAGACCTTGTCCGTTAACTTTGTTTCAATTCTTCGCTACAAAAATCTTTTCTTGATCGATATCTACTTTCACAGGAAACAAAATCATCCGAACTATTCAATTGTCAAAGTTCGCGAGCCTTTTATTTTTCTTATAAAAAGACTTGACGCGGAAATTTACACGCTGGACATTTTTTCAAAAAAATTGTCAAACGTTTTTATCTCTTCGCCAATTGCTATTATTTTCTTCCCACTTTATTCTCCAAAATTTTAAACTTTATTTGAAAACAAAAAAACCGCTTTTTAAAGCGGGCTTCTTAATAAAACAAAAGCCAAAAAATCACCCGCTTTTTTTTCTGTTATTTTTTTGAGAAAAAATTTTCATTAGTTGCCCTTTTCAAACTTTACCTCAGGCAAAGCTTGACAAGGATAAAAAAATAATTCACGACTATTTCCAAAATATACTTTTTTTAACTCGTTTTATTCCTTTTTTTCAATAACCTCTTAAACCAGTTCTTGATAGCTCTCTAAATCACTTGTCCATAATAGCACTCTAAAAAATTCTGTCAATAGTTACATAGTAAGTGTCAAAATTAAATAAAAATGTCATATTTACATAGTAAGTTACATAGTAAGTTACATAGTAAGTTACATAGTAAGTCTTTTTTAGAAAAACATAAGCCCTAAATAATACCCTCTCTTCCAATGCAAATAAAGCTTGACTGAAGAAAAATATTGTTTTATACGCTCATCAATAGAAACATTTTTTTAAATTTTATTTGACTTTTCTTTTTTTTAAAAATAGACTGTATTTATAATTTTATTTTTAAAGTTGCTGTCTTCATTGTTTTGGCTGTTCCCTCTTAAAACTGACAAAAAATTAAATCGCGATTTTATTATATTGCCATACTATGAAAAACTATTATTCCTTTCTCCCGCCAATCGCCCAAGAAAAATTGACTCAACATGCCAAAAATTCAATAGAAAATTCTTTCCTTTTAGCCAGAAAAAATTTTACCCGTCAAGTCAACAACCTTTATCTTTTTTATGGAATTTTTTTGGAAAAAGGCAGTATGGGTTCTAGCATAATGCAAGATATGGGATTTAAGAAAAAAAATTTTGAAGATTATTTTTCAAAAAATCTCGTTTCAGATTTGAAAGAGGAAAAACCCGTTTTTACCGTAGAATTTTCACAAAACTCCAAAGATGCCATTCTTAAGGCTTATTCCATTTCAAAAAATCTTGGCTATGGCTATGTTGGAACAGAACATCTCACTTATTCTTTACTGGAATCTCATAACAACGAAATTGATAAAATGATAACACTTCTAAAAAAACAACCAATAAACTTGAAAAAAAATCCTCCAATAGAAAAAGATTCTTCTCAATCTTTAAAAAATCTTCCCGAATTTGGACAGAATCTTTCCTCATCTGACTCAAATGATTTTTTCTCAACCGGCATTGAGATTGAAAAAGATAATTTTTTAAATCTTTTTTATCCAAACAAAAAATCTAGAATAAATTCTCCCTACCCCTTTGTGGAAAAATTTTGTGAAAATATAAACCAAAGAGTAATTGAAAAAAAAGAAATTTTGATCGGGAGAGAAGAAGAATTGGAAAGAATAATTCAAATTTTAGGAAGAAAAAACAAAAATAATCCTCTTTTAATTGGCAATCCCGGAGTGGGAAAAACCGCTCTTGTTATGGGACTTGCCAGAAAAATAAACCAAAATAAGGTTCCGGAATTTTTGTTGGATAAAAAAATAATGAGTTTAGATGTAACTTCCTTAGTCGCCGGAACCAATTTTAGAGGAGAATTTGAATCACGACTAAAAAAAATCATTCAAGAAATCGAAAAAAACAAAAATTTAATTTTGTTTATTGACGAAATTCACAACATCGTCGGAGCGGGAAATGTTCAAGGTAATATGGATTTAGCCAATATAATCAAACCGGCTTTGGCTCAAGGAGAAATTCGTCTTATTGGCGCGACCACTTTTCCTGAATTCAAAAAAAATATTGAGAAAGATGCCGCACTGGAAAGACGTTTTCAAACAGTTATCTTGAGAGAACCTAGCAAAGAAGAAACTAAAAAAATACTTTTTGGGATAAAAAAAAGTTATGAAAATTTTCACAATGTTTCTATTGATAAAAAAGCTCTTGATTTAACTGTGGAAATGGCCGAACGCTATATAAAAAATCGTTTTTTGCCGGATAAAGCTATTGATATTATTGATGAAACTGCCGCTAGAATACGCTCCGAAAAATTTTTTTCTTCCACTGATCTCAAAATTCGCCAATTGAAAAATGAAAAACAAAAAATCATTTTAGAAAAAGAAATTTTGGTAAAAAAAGAAAACTTTGAAAGGGCAATTCAATTGAAAAATCAAGAAGGAAAGAAAAACAAAGAAATTGAATTTTGGCAAAAAAAACAACAATTGGAAAATGATAAAAAACCCATTCATCTCATTCCTCGCGATATTTTTAAGACTGTTTCTCAAATTTCAGGCATTCCCAAAGAAAAAATTTCTCAAAGTGAAAATGAAAAGATAAAAAATCTTTTGCCAATGCTGGAAAAAAAGATAATCGGGCAAAAAGATATCTTGGAAAAAATAGTTTTTTCCTTGCTTCGCTTTCAAGCTGGTGTTGAAAACACCGATCGTCCCATCGGATCTTTTCTTTTCCTGGGACCTACCGGAACCGGAAAAACTTTTACCGCTAAAGTTTTAGCGCAGGATTTCTTTTCAAAAAAAGAATCCTTCATCAGAATTGATATGAGCGAGCTAATGGAAAAACACAGTCTTTCTTCTTTGATTGGATCGCCCGCCGGATATATCGGATATGGGGAGGGAGGAAAACTGACTGAAAAAGTTAGACGCAACCCCTATTGTGTGGTCCTTTTTGATGAAATAGAAAAAGCTCATCCGGATGTTTTGAACATTCTGCTTCAAATTTTGGAGGATGGAATTTTGACTGACGCGGAAGGCTTGGAAGTTAATTTTAAAAACACTTTGATTATTCTCACGACCAATATCGGAACAGAATATTTCACTAATCTTTCCAAGATCGGTTTTCAACAAAAAAATTCCACCGCGTCAAACAAAAATTTTGAAACAATCAGACAAAAAACGCTTTCCGAACTGAAAAATAAGCTTAAAACAGAACTTCTCAATCGTTTGGATCATATTTTAGTTTTTCATCCTCTTACCCAAAAAGATATTTTGAAAATAACTGAAATAGAAATTGAAAAATTCAAAGAGAAACTCAAAAAACAAAATCTTGATCTGCTTGTAAGCCCAACTGCTTTGAAAATTCTCGCTAAAATAAGTTTTTCTCAAGACCAGGGAGCGCGTTTAGTGGCAAAAACTATTTGCGAAAAATTGAAAAACCCGATTGCGGAAATGATTATCAAAAAAAAGATCAAGAAAAATAAAATAATCGCCGATACTCAAAAGAATCATTTGAAAATTTTTTAAATTTCCTCTATTTTGTCTTTTGAAAGGATAAAAAAATTTATCTTAGACACTCTTTTTCCGATCTCTTGCGTTATTTGCAAAAAAGAGAATGCTTGGTTTTGTCAAAATTGTTTTGAAAAAATAGAAATTGTCTCAGAACAAGTTTGCCCTTATTGCGAAAAAATATCTTCCACTAAAGGAGCTATTTGCCCCAAATGCAAACTTTATTTTTCCAAAAAAAACAAAGAAATTTTTTTGGATAATTTGTTAGTTTCCGCCAAATATAAAAGAGGAAGACTTTCAAAAGTTATTCATGTATATAAATATAATTTTATTTCAGATTTAAGCATTCCTTTGGGAAAAATAATTTTAAAGGCGCTTGTCAAAAACAATATCCCCATCCCGGATTTAATTATCCCCATTCCCCTTCACCCCCGTCGTCTCCGCTGGAGAGGATTCAATCAAGCCGAACTTTTAGCTGATTTTATCAGTCTCAACTTAACAATCGGCTTGGAAATACCCATTGAAAAAAATGTTCTTCAACGCAAAAAATATACCCCACCACAAATGAAAATAAAAAGTTACAAAGAAAGAGTTTCCAATATGCAAGGAGCTTTTTGTCTGAAAAAAGAAGAAATCAAAAAAATAAAAAACCAAAATATTCTCCTAATTGATGACGTTTCCACTACTGGCTCCACCCTTCTAGAATGTGCTAAAATTTTGAAATTTTTCGGCGCTAAAAAAGTTTTTGGAGCAGTCATCGCCAGACAAGAAATTTCTTAACCATATCAATTTTAATTCACTTCAAAAAATCGCCACCAACAAAAACATTTAAAAAATTTCAACTTTTTTTATAACCACTCATTTATTTAATTCAGCCATTTGCACGCATTGGAATAATTTTAAAGCAAACACGCAATTTCTAAGATGAATAAAAAAAATTATTTATATCTTAGGGCATCCAAAGTATCAATTTTACTGGCGCGACGAGCGGGAATCACTCCGGTTAAAAATCCGACTATGGTTGAAAAAATTATCACTGACATAATAAACCAAATAGGACTGAAAAATAAATCCACTTTTTGTCCGCCAAAGTGAACCGCCACCATATTAACGGCAAAATTAAAAATTTCTCCTTCCATCCACCCAATTATAACCCCTAATAATCCTCCCAAAAAACCCATAATAGAAGCCTCCATAACAAACATAAGCGAGATCATAGAGTCAGAAGCTCCAATCGCTTTCATAATTCCAATTTCTTCTGTTCTTTCCAAAAGCGTTATAGTCATCGTGTTAAACATCCCAATCGCACTTACTACCAAAGCAATTACACCAAAAAGCATCAACACTACTTTTACCACTCTGAATATCTTATTAGCTTGATCCACTGTTTCCGACAAAGACGAAACCACAAACCCTATTTTAGCTATTTTTTCGGATATTTCAGCCATTTTTTCACTTTTCATACATTTCACTTTTGCTTGCGCAAATTCCTTTGGATTGATATCTCCGACAACTCTTGAATTAACATAAACCGTGCTGTCATCGCTTTCCAAAACTCCGATAATTTTGAACTTTTCTTTCGGTTCGTATTTTTCTTGCCGATCTTTTTGTTTTTTTTCACTTTCTGTTTTTCCATTACCTTCTTCCTCAAATGGAATAAAAAAAATAAAATTCATTTCTTTACCAATAATTTCTGCGGGAGTTTTGTTAAAAATTTGTGCCACTGAAGAAGAAATAATAATCCCGCTTATCTCATCATTATTGATAAGCCTGCCTTCCACCAATTTTATTCCTCCCAATTTCAAGTAGTCTGAATCCACCACTGTAACTGGCAAATCAGTAGTCAAATCATTCATTTTTCCTTGAGATTCAAGTTGAAATGAAGGACTAATAATATCCACATTTTCAATTTTTTTTATCTCTTGAATTGTCTCCAAATTCAGCTTAGCTTCTCCTCCTCGTTGAGAAGAAACATCCAAAGTAAGCAAGGAATCAGAAGTGGTGATTTTTTCCAAAAGGGTGTTTTGCAAACCATAACCTAGAGAAACCAAAAAAATTATCGCACCTATTCCGACACTCATTCCCAAAATAGTCAAAAAGGTTCGCGAGGTTCGCGCCTTAAACATTCTAGTTGAAAGCAAAAATAAATCTCTAAATTTCATTTTTTTAAATTTAGTTAAGAGAGAGAAAATCAATATTGGGAATATTTCATTAGCATTATTATTTCCACTTCTCGAGAAATTTTTTCTGCTTTATTTTTATACAGTCCCAATCCACCCAATAATTCCGAAATATCCAAACTTTTTTGCAATTCAAAACGATCAATTTTGTTTTTTATTCTTGATCTCAAAAAAGAAATAAAACGATTTTGTCTTTTTTGATCAAATTTCAGACCAAATAATTCCGTTAAATAGTCGGACAACGCTTGAGCCGAAGATGAATCTGGTCCGACAGAAATAATCTCCGCCAATCTAATTATATGCTGGACTCTTCCGATAAACGCACTCACCCTTTGTCTATTCCATCCGGCTCCGCCTTTTTCATAATCCAAATCCAAACTTTTTGACAAAACATCAATGTTAATATCTTTGAATAAAAATTCCTTGAGATAAGAACTAGCGGTTTGAATTTGTTCTTGATTTAATTCTGACAATACATGGTGCATCAATTGTTCCGATTTAAAAGGGATCAAAAGAGAATTGACTTGTTTCAACGACAAATTTTTAAATGTTCGCATAAGAAGTTTCAGCTCATTGCTTAATTCTTCATATTTCACATTGGAAATGTTTTTAATCGCTTCCGGAGGTCTTTTTTCCTTATTAACTTCTTCCTTAAACACTTTCCCGTCTTTCATATAAATTATTCTATCAGCAAAATGCAAATGTTCAGCATTGTGAGTTACTAGCACAATGGTTTTTTCGTCAATTTCATTTAACTCTTTGAGAATTCTCATCACATTTTCTGACGATTCGCTGTCTAAATTTCCCACCGGTTCATCGGCAAAAATGACTTCTGGATTATTAATGAGAGAACGCGCAATAGAAACTCTCTGTTTTTGTCCACCGGAAAGCTGACTGGGGAACTTTTTAGATTGTTCTACAACTCCGAAACGATGCAACAACTTTATCCCTTCTTCCTTCCTTTTGTTTTTGGATTCTCCTCTGAAAACTTTTGGCAAACAAACATTCTCTAAAATATCCAAAGAAGGAATAAGATAAAAAGCTTGAAAAACCATACCAATTCCCACTTGATGCAATTCTACAATTTCTTTTTTGGTCATTTTGGAAATTGATTTAGTTTTGATGATCACATCTCCTTCAGTTGGAGGTTGAAGACCCGACATTGAATAAAGCAAGGTGGATTTTCCGCAACCAGAAGGACCGTATATGATCACATATTCTTTGGGATATATTTTTACGCTCACATCAAAAAGAGAACGAACTTCATTTTCTTTTCCACGATTATAAATAACTTTAAGATTTTCAGTTTGAATTATAGGATTATCCATTAAAAAATCATTTCCATTTTTTATATATTTTTATCTTAGTCTAATTATAAATTTTTTATTCCTAAAAAGCAATTCTTCAAAAAAATTCAAAAACGCTCAATCAAGAGCGTTTTGAGAATAAAGAAAAAAACATTCTAAATTATTTTTTCTCCCAATCAATTTTAATCCCCGCTCCCATAGTGGAACAAAGACTTATTCCGAAAATCAATTTTCCTTTCAAACTCGTCGGTTTTGACTTTTCAATTTCCGCCAAGAAAACTTCAATATTTTTTGCCAACTTTTCATCTTCAAAAGAAATCTTTCCTACCGCTTGATGAATGTTTCCAGAATTATCATTTTTAAAAGCGGCCTTTCCTTTTTTCAAAGCTTCCACTGTTTCTTTTATCTTAAGCGTAACTGTTTCAGTTTTAGGATTAGGCATCAAACCTTTCGGTCCTAAAATTTTAGCTACCGAAGCCAATTTCGGCATCATCTCAGGTGTCGCCACTAAAACATTTATTCCGTTTTGACTATCAAAAAATTTTCCGCTTTTTATTTTTTCCAGAATTTCTTCTCCACCCACCAAATCCGCTCCTGCTTTTTTAGCTTCTTCGACTTTTGTAGAAGTGATCACCGCTATTTTTTTTGTTTTTCCCGTTCCAAAAGGCAAATTAACGGTAGATCTTATTTGCTGATCGCCTTTTTTGAAATCAACATTGGTTTTGATATGAATTTCCACAGTCTCATCAAAACTGGCAAATCTATTTTCTTTTATGATTTTTATCGCTTCAGCTAAGCTATACTTTTTTTTGTGATCTATTTTTTGAGCAATCGCAACATATTTTTTTCCCCGTTTCATATTGTTTCTTGTGGTGCAAACGATCTTTTGATCTCCCACTTGATAATAATTACAAAAAATTAAAACATTTCTAAACTATTCAATTTTGACTCCCATACTTCTAGCTGTTCCCGCCACTATTTTTTTAGCACCTTCCAAATCATTAGCATTAAGATCGGGCATTTTTTTTTGAGCAATTTCAGTCAATTGTTCTTGAGTTATTTTCCCCACTTTATCCTTCAAAGGATTGCCCGCTCCTTTTTTAATACCTAACGCTTTTCTTAATAAATCGGAAACCGGAGGAGTTTTTAAGATAAAAATAAAAGTTCTATCTTCAAAAACCGTGATCTCTGCCGGAATTATATCATCGCCCTTATCTTTTGTCGCATCGTTAAATTTTATGCAAAAATCTTGAATATTCAAACCATGTTGACCCAAAACCGGTCCTACCGGAGGAGCAGGAGTAGCTTTTCCGGCCTGAATTTGAAGTTTAATTATCTTTTTTATCTTAGCCATACAAAAGGAAAAACCTGAAACATAAA
>PFHO01000003.1:13661-15185 GCA_002782345.1 Candidatus Moranbacteria bacterium CG_4_8_14_3_um_filter_34_16 | reverse complement strand
AGGTGGTAGGAGCAGATTTTAATGGAACAGCAAGCGATCGCGGGGCAGTGGCAATTTCTTTTGTGGGTGGCGCGGACGGACATCACAATGGATTTTATGTGGTTGATAGCAGTGATTTAGGAGACGGTTTGCCTTTCGTAGTTGCGAGAATGGGAGCGGTTGGTTCTGCTACTCCTTGGAAAGTAAATATGCCGAGAACAGAGATGAGTTTAGGAGGAGATATAACGATAAACAATAGGGGAATTGGTGGAGAAGGAAGAGGACAAATTATTTTTAATTCTGATGATCCGGGAACTTTTGGTTCTACCACAAGTGGATATAATACTATCAACACTAATTCAAGAAAAGGATATATTGGAATTTATGGCGGACCTAATTGGGATGATGGTGGCGCAATTGAGGTGACAGGAGCAGATTTTTATGGAACAGAAAGCGATCGCGGGGCGGTGGCAATTTCTTTTGTGGGTGGCACGGACGGACGTCATAACGGATTTTATGTGGTTGATAGCACTGATCTTAATGATTTGCCTTTGGCGATTAAAAAAGTAAGTAATAGTACCACTACGCCATGGAGAGCGGATATGCGAAGAATTGATTTGGTTGTTCAGAGAAGTATTTATGCTAGTCATTTCTATTATACCTCTGATGAAAGGCTGAAGAATAATGTTTCTGAAATTGGGAACGCTTTGGATAAAATTGATCAATTGAAAGGAGTTTCTTTTAGTTGGAAAGATGGAGGGAAAAAATCAATGGGATTTTTGGCGCAAGAAGTGGAGAAAGTTTTTCCCGAATTGGTTAGTTTGGAAAAAGAAGAAGATCCAAACAGCTATAAATCGGTAGAATATGCCAATTTGACAGCGCCACTTGTTGAAGCGGTTAAGGAACTCAAAAAAAGGGATGAAACGAATAAACAAAAAATAACTGAGTTGGAAAGCGCTATTGGCGATTTAAGAATGGAAATTGAACAATTGAAAAATAAATAATTTGTCTAGTTTAATTAATAATAAAACAAAAAAATGAGAAAGAAAATTTTATTTATTGTCCTGGCGGTGGTGATAATTTTCGGTATAATTTTATTTATCGCTTTTTTTCAAAAGGGAAAATATGATGTTACGAATTCGCAAGTTAATAGTAGCAACGATAAATTACCTTTAGGTGCTGGTAATGCCGGAAGGAGCGCTTCAAATGAGACAGACGCTATTGAATCGGGTTCGCCAGAGGGTTCAAGATTTTTTCATTCTACTGAAACACCAGCGCAAAATTCTGAAGAAGATTTAGAAAAAAATTCAAAAGAAGTGGATGTTAATAGTTTGAATCAAAATTAAGACTTTTTTCTTTGATATCTTCAAAAAAACAAACCCTTTTCAGGGTTTGTTTTTTGATTAAATTGTTAATTATAGCAAATTGTTTTTTGATAATTGTGTCAATTTTTTGTTGTCATTGCTTAAAAATTGAATTACAATTTTTATATAAAAAATAACCATTCTATACTTGTTATCAAATGATAATAAAATCTTCTAACAA
>PFHO01000003.1:0-13521 GCA_002782345.1 Candidatus Moranbacteria bacterium CG_4_8_14_3_um_filter_34_16 | reverse complement strand
TCAACTCCGGATCTTTTTGCAAGATATGTTGAGCTTCCGCTCTAGCAAAATGAATCAATTTCAAATTATTCAAATTTTCCATAGCAATATCAGGAATGCCAGATTGAAGGGAGCCGAAAAATTGTCCCGGTCCGCGAAGTTTCAAATCTTTCTCGGCGATTTTGAAACCGTCGGTGGTTTTTTCCAAAACTTTCAGTCGGGAGGAAACTTTTTGACAAAATAAAAAACAAAAAGACATAAAATTTCCTCTTCCGATTCTTCCTCTGAATTGATGCAGTTGAGTCAGTCCAAAACGTTCGGCGTTTTCAATGATCATTATGGTGGCATTGGGGATATCCACTCCAACTTCTACCACTGAAGTGGAAACTAAAATTTGAAAAAAATTTTCTTTGAATTTTTTCATAACATTTTCCTTTTCTCGCGGTTTCAATTTTCCATGCATAAGTCCCAAATTGAATTCGGGAAAAATTTCTTCGGACAATCTTTTATGTTCCGCTACAGCGGCCTTGACTTCAAATATCTTTTGCGATTCTTCAATTAGTGGAAAGATTATAAAAACTTGTCGTCCAGATTTGATTTGACAACGAATGAAATCATAAACTGCAACGCGTTTTTCAGGCGGGACAATTTTAGTTTCAATCGGTTTTCTGTTTTTGGGCATTTCGTCCAAAATAGAGATATCTAAACTGCCAAAAAAAGCGATAGCCAGAGTGCGAGGAATGGGAGTGGCAGTCATACTCAAAAAATGAGGAGCGGTTTTTTGGTCGGTGTCATCGGACAAAGCGGCTTTTTCTTGCAACTGAGCTCGTTGAGCGACACCAAACCGATGTTGTTCATCCACGATAACCAAAGACAAATTTTTGAACTGAGCGTCTTTTTGAATAAGGGCGTGCGTGCCGATAATCAAATGAATTTGTCCATTTTTTATCTGAGATAAAATTTCTTCCCGGGTAACTTTTTTTTCAACGCGAATTGAGGGGTCAGTTTTTGGGAAATTATTTTGAAAAGGGGAAGAGGAAGATTTCAGAAAACTTATTTTTTTTTCGGAACTGGTTAAAAGAGCGATATTAAAAGAATATTTTTGAAAAAAATTTACAAATGTTTCAAAATGTTGACGCGCCAAAACTTCAGTGGGTGCCATAAGAGCGGTTTGAAATCCGACATAAATTGTTTGCAGAATGGCGATGGCCGATACGACAGTTTTTCCGGAGCCAACGTCGCCGTTAAGCAAGCGGTTCATCGGTTTGGATTTTTCCAAATCTTTTAAAATTTCAAAAGAGGATTTTTTTTGAGCGTCGGTGAGAGTGAAAGGAAGTTCTCTAAGAAATTTTTTTATCAATTGCAAATCAAATTTTATTCTATTGGATTTTTCTCTTTCCCATTTTTTTTTGGTTTGAATCGCTTTCATTTGAATGAGAAAAATTTCTTCAAATGCGAATCTTTTTCGGGCGCGAATCATTTTTTCCCAAGATTCGGGAAAATGAATTTGAGAAAAAGCGGTAGAAAGATCGTATAGATTATACTTATCTTGGATTTCTTTAGTCAAAATATCGGGGATATTTTTAGCCAAAGGCAACAGAGATTTTATCTGCCAGCGAATCCAGCGAGAAGTTATGCCGGAAGTTTCCGGATAAATTGGGACCAAACATCCGGTATGCGTGTTTTCGCGAGCGGTTTTTTCCCAAACCGGATTTTTTAAGTTAAAAATACGATTTTCTTTTTCCAATTTTCCGGAAAATCTGGCAAAAACTCCTTCTGGCAAATTTTCCAGAATAAAAGGTTGATTGAACCAAACGGCCTTAAAAGAATTTCCAGCTTTGTCTTGAACAAAAACTTCCGTTATGGTCATTCTTTTTTTGAAAATTCTATTCAGTCTGGTTTTTATGACTTTTCCTTCTAATGTAACATTTTCCCCGATGTATTCGGGAGAAAGAAGGACGATTTTTCTGAAATCTTCATAGCGAAAAGGAAAATGACGCAGGAGATCTTCCACGGAAAAAATTTCCATTTTTGTCAAAATTTTTTGATACTTGGGAGAAATGCGGGATATATTTTTGAGAAGAATTTTTTCAAGCATATTATTTTTGGATTGAATGATATGGAACATTATAGAAAAAATTGAAGAGAAAGATAAATAAAGTATAAAACAAAACATTGATATTGCAATCGGAGAATTTTTTGTTACAATTAAATTCTCCGATGAAGATTGGGGAGGGGGAAATTTTATTGGATTTAAAACGATCAAAATTGATATGAATTCGTATCAAATTTTCAGAGTGGAAGTTAGAAAAAACAGGACAATGCGAAATTTTGTTACGCGAAATTTTGATTGGCAGTTTTTTCAAAAACGCGAAAAAATATAATTGGTAAAGCGAAAAAATGATCAAAAAAACTTATGCGATTTTTAACGGAAAAATTATAAAAAAGGAAAAAATAAAGATTAGTCCTTATGATTTGGGAGTGTTGCGAGGATATGGCGTTTTTGATGTTATGCGAGCGGAGAAAGAAAATCCGATTTTGGCAAAAAATCATTACGAAAAAATCAAACAGTCGGCAAAAATCATTGGAATTGAAATACCTTTTGGTTTTGAAGAATTTGAAAAAAAGACTAGAAAACTTTTGCAAAAAAACAAACAAAAAAGTTCTTTGGTCAGAACGGTGGTTACCGGGGGGATAAGTTTAGACGCGATAACTTTTTCCGGAAAACCGACATGGTATATTTTGACGGAAAAATATCGTCCTTTAGCCAAACAAATTTATCAAAAAGGAGTAAAAATAATTTTTCTAAATTATCAAAGAGATAATCATCAGGCTAAAATTACCAATTATATTTTTTCTATAAAAAATCAGCCACTGAAAAAAAAGAAAAAAGCTTTTGAAATTATTTATGTGAAAGACGGAAAAATTCTGGAAGGCTCGGCGAGTAATATTTTTATGGTGAAATCGGGAAAAATTTTTACCTCGCGACAAGGAATTTTTTCAGGGTGCACTCGCGGTTTGGTTATTCATTTGGCAAAAAAAAGAAAAATTGGCGTGAAAGAAAAAGAGATTTTTCAAGAAGACTTTTTGACGGCGGATGAAATTTTTCTTACCGGTAGCGGAAAAGGAATTGTTCCTGTAACGCAAGCGGAAAATTTGAAAATAAAAAATGGTCAAGTGGGAGAAATAACCAAAATTTTAATGGATGATTATGATCAATTTGTAAAAAATTATAAATCGGAGTAATTTTGAAGAGAGAAATTGTTCAATTATAATAATTGCTATTCGGGTTGGATGGATAAAATGGATTTTTAGGGCTGGAAAAAAAAGATCTGAAGATATCAATGTTGGCAGATCTTTTATGTAATATGAAATTATAAAATTAGGACTTGCGCGTTCGCGTTGAAATTACTCAAGCATAATTTGTGAAATTAGATTAAACTTTGCCGATTTAACCAAGATTGAATTTTTTTTGAAAGATTATCATTATTGATTGCGCAAGTCCTAAAAATGTCGCAGGTGAAATTTTGCGCTTGTAGCTCAGTGGATAGAGCGTCTGGTTGCGGTCCAGAAGGTCGGAGGTCCGATTCCTCCCAAGCGCACTGAAAAGTTTAGCATAGTTTATAAAATTTTGTCGTTCATTGATTTTTTTCAAAAAAATTGGATTTTTGTTTTTTGGGAAAAGATGGTATAATTTTTTTCAAAGCAAGCTTATTGGATAAAGGGAATAATTTTAATTGAAATGAAATTTTGGAAGAGTTTTTTGCGAAGATATTTTTTGAAATTTATCGGATAGTTGGAGAATTGTAGCAAATGTTAATACAAATAAAAATAAAGATTAAAAAAAAATGTTCAACTTTGGATTTAAATTAGGAAATTTTTCTTTTGGCGAAGACAAGCGAAAATTTTTGGGAATTGATATCGGAGGAACTGTTTTGAAAATAACTGAGATGGAAAGCAAAGAAGGAAAACTTTATCTTTCCAATTATGCATGGGTGGAAATACCTAAAATTTACAGCAGATCGGAAAAAGAAACAGAAACTCTTTTTGAAATTGTCTATCCGGAATATATCAAAAAAGCTTTGGAAGAATCTGGAATAAAAAGCAGAAACGCTTATGTCGGAATCGCCACTTCGGGAAGTTTGATAACGGTAATTGATTTTCCGCAAATGGAAAAAGAGGAATTGAATCAAGCTATTAAATTTGAAGCGCAAAAATATATTCCTATACCGATGGAGGAAATTTCAATGAGTTGGGAAGTTATCAATTCTCTAGATGAACCAACTTTTTCAAACAGTTCAAAGGTGCAAATTTTTTTAGCGGTGGTTGCCAAAAAAAACATTGCTCTTTATGAAAAATGCATAAAAAACTCTGGACTTTTGTTGAAAAAGGTGGAAATTGAAAGTGTGGCGACAGTCAAATCTTTAATAGGCGAAGACAAAAAAAAATTTGTTATTGTGGATATCGGATATATGAATTGCAATATTGATTATGTAGAAGGAGGATTTATCAAAATTAACAGAAGCCTCAGTATAGGAGGGAATACTTTAACTAAAAATATTGCTAGAAGTTTGGGGATATCGGAAGAACGAGCGGAGGCAATGAAACTTTCCGGCACGAATTTTTTTGGTTCTGAAATGAATATCCAATTGCCGACATTGGAAATAATTTTGGAAGAAATAAAAAGAATTTTGAAAGTGGCTTCTGAAAAGGAAGTTGGATCCGAAGTAGAAACAATTATCCTTACTGGAGGAACTTCCGATCTTTTGGGAATAGCCGATTTTTTTCAATCTCGGCTAGGAGTAAAAACAATTTTAGGCAATCCTTTTAACCGGGTTAATTATGATTCCAGAGTGGAAAGCGTTTTAGAAGCTGTGAAAACAAAGTTTCCCGTAAGTATTGGAGTAACTTTAAAATGATTTCAAAATTATCCATTTGCCAAAAATAAAAGAATGTTTTAAAATAAACCTGTGAGATATTTTTTTAAAAAAAATTAAAAATAAAACAAAAACCTGTCTGATTTAATTTTTCAATGACGGGTTGGCGAAAAACAAAAAAATGACCAATATCAACTTAAATCCAAAAGGGTTAGGAAGTGAAAATAAAGCAGAGAAGATAAAATTATTCAGCAAGGGTTTTATCATAATATTTTTGATTTTAATTTTAATTGTAGCGTTATATGTTGTTTTGCTTTTTGGGAAAACTTATCTTGCTAGACAAGTGAAGAGTGTCGCAGAAGAACAAAAAAATATGTTGGATAGTTTGGTGGGAAATGAAAAATCAATAAATGTGGTGGATTTTCAAAGAAGAACCGAAGTGGCTAAATCTTTTTTGGGAGAGAATCAAAATATGGCAGAATATTTAGGCTATTTGGAACAAACGGTTATTCCGAAAGTGAAATTGAAGGAAGTTTCTTTTAATAAAGAAGAAAAAATGATCACTGTTGCTTGTTTGGCGGATGGTTATCGTTTTGTTGCCACTCAAATCTTGAGTTTCAAAAATAGCGGTTTTTTCGCTTCTGTTATTGGAGGAGAGAACAATTTCAATGAGGAAGAAAATAAGATTGAATTTATGGTTAAGCTAAAGTTAAAATAATTTTTTAAAATAAAAACAAATGAAACTGAAAATATTATTAGCTCCAGTTACCTTATTGGCTTCAATGGTCATATTTATTTGGCTTGTTTATCCCACTTTTTCCGACCCTGCTGGAGGAGATGGAGTCAAAGAAGAATATCAAAAATTGTCCGAAGGAAAAAAGAATTTTGAAGACGCCAATGAGAAAGTATCTAAGGTGAACGGTCTTTGGAATAAGATAGAAAGTAGCGTCAGAGAAAAGGATATTCTTTTTCAATATATTCCGGAAAAAGCTCAAGAAGAAGAAATTATTGATAATATAAATCTCATTTTTTCTTCTTCGGGAGTTTCTATTTCTGATTTTTCTGTTTCAATAAATAATGAGAGTGGAGCAGTGGAAAAAACGATTGCGACAGAAGATGAATTTGGTGAAAAAACTAGTGTTGAAATTACCAGTGCCGAACCGGTTGACTTTGTCGTCAATTTTTCTGTTTTTGGCAAATATGAATATATAAAAGAAGTTCTACAAAAAATTAACAATTTAGGTCGATACAATCAAATTTTGAATTTGACAATTTCTGAAGTGGTTGGAGAAGATAAAAAATCGCTGGATGTTTTGGAAATGGAAGGAGAAATTGGATTCAATTATATGAAAAAGAAAAATTTGAGAAGTAGCGAAGAGATAACTTTGTCAGATTTGGATATGGATTCTATCGCTAGCATTAAGGAGAAAAAAACAGTGGATATTTTGAAATTGCCTCCTTTTGAGAAAGGAAGATCAAACCCGTTTTCTCTTTAAAAAAGAAAAAACATTTTGTTGCGATTTTTCGAAAAGAATTTAAAAATGGATATTTGAGGATGGTAATGACATTTTGAAATTGAAACATTTTTTATGAATAGGCTTTATTCCTGTCAATCTGTTGGATAAGTTCTTTGTCAAAAACGCATCTCTTGATTTTATTTTCCAAAATAACGCAAGACTGGATAAAATATTTTATAAATATGGACAATGAAGAAAAAAAAATAGGAGATAGTAATACCAGTCAGACATTTGGCAATAGCTCTTCGGGAATGTTTGCATCGGAAACAGAAGTGGCTAATTTGGAATCCGCACCGGAAAAAATAAGTAGTGCTGTTATCAATATCATTCCGGAAGAAGTGGCAAGTAAATATGGAATGATTCCTTTTGAAAAAAATGGAAATTTGGTGAAAATTGCCATTTTGGATCCGGGAGATATTAACGCGCTCAATGTTCTGCGGTTTATGGCAGAAAGAGAAAAAATAGAGTTTGAGGTCTATAAAACCAGTCAACCGGTTTTGGAGGTAATGTTCAAAAGCTATGGCGGAGCGGCGGAAATAGTTAAAGAAGCCATTAAATCTTTCAAAGAAGATGTTGATTTCAAAGAAGAGGAAGACCAAAGCAAGGTTTTGCAAAAGAAAAATGAATTATTAAGAGAAGCTCCTGTTGCCAAATTGATTCAAGTTATTATCAGCCATGCCATAGAAGGAAAAGCCAGTGATATCCATATAGAACCGATGGAAGAAAACTTTAGAGTTCGTTTCAGAGTGGACGGGATTTTGCATGTCAGTTTAGTTATCCCCAAAGAAATCGGACCAGCAATTATATCTTCTTTGAAAATTTTAGCCAATTTGAAAATTGATGAAAAAAGAAAACCCCAAGACGGTCGTTTCAGAATGATCAATGAAGGCAAGGAGATAGATTTTCGGGTTTCTACTTTGCCGGTGATTACGGGAGAAAAAATAGTTTTGAGAATTTTGGATAAAGACAAAGGTTTAGCCAGTATTGAAATCTTGGGCATTATGGGAACAGCTCTCGTGCATATTCAGCGCGCGATCAAGGAAACTTATGGAATGATTCTTTTCACCGGACCAACTGGAAGCGGAAAATCCACTTCTCTATACGCTCTTTTAAAAATTCTTAATCAAGAAGAAAGAAATATCATAACATTGGAAGATCCGATTGAATATAACATTGAAGGTCTGAATCAAAGTCAAGTAAAACCGGAGATTGGATATACTTTTGCCAATGGTTTAAGAACCATTTTGCGTCAAGATCCCAATGTGATTATGGTGGGAGAAATCCGCGATGGAGAGACAGCGGAATTAGCGGTGCAT
Organism: Candidatus Moranbacteria bacterium CG_4_8_14_3_um_filter_34_16; assembly: GCA_002782345.1. GTDB lineage: Bacteria > Patescibacteriota > Minisyncoccia > Moranbacterales > UBA2206. The sequence continues at coordinate 5,832 of PFHO01000003.1, read as the reverse complement.
GCGGCGCTTACGGGGCACTTGATGTTTTCCACTCTGCACACCAATACCGCGATTGGATCGGTTTCTCGTTTGATTGATATGGGGATAGAACCTTTTCTTTTGTCTTCCTCTATGCGAATGGCGGTGTCGCAAAGATTGGTGCGAAAAATTTGCGAAAAATGCAAAGAAGAATACGACTTGCCAAAAACGGTTAAAGATCAAATAGAAGCGGAGATAAAAAATGTTTCTCCAAAAGAGATAGAAAAATATGAGCTGGATTTGTCTTCCGGATTGAAATTCTATCATGGCAAGGGGTGTGATGCTTGCAATGGAACCGGCACTGCTGGCAGAGTGGGAATTTATGAAGTGATTCCGATAAATGAGGATATGAAAAATATTATGACTGATCACAATGGGAATGAAGAAATGATGAATAAAAAAAGAGACGCGATGGGAATTGTGACTATTCGGCAAGACGGAATTTTGAAAATTCTTAAAGGTCTTACCACGATTGAAGAAGTGGATAGAGTAACAGAAGGAGGTGCTAAATTGGAAGAGGATATTTAAATTTTGGTAAGGGGATAATTTTTTCAAGAAAAAAATATGAAGGAACAAAAAAAGAAAATTATGATTGTGGAGGATGATATCTTTGTGATGGATATCTATATTACCAAACTTTCTCAAGTTGGTTTTGAAGTGGTGGAAGCTTCTGATGGAGCGGAGGCTTTGAAAAAATTGAAAAATGATCCGCAAAAGCCGAATATGATTCTTTTGGATATCGTTATGCCCAATATGGATGGTTTGACCGCTTTGAAAAAAATCAGGAGCGATGAAAGTTTCAAAGATATTCCGATTATTCTGCTTAGCAATTTAAGTCAAAAAGAAAAAGTTGACAAAGGTTTTAGATTGGGCGCTCAAGATTATTTGATAAAATCTCATTTTACACCATCGGAAGTGTTGGAAAAAATAAATAAGTATATTTAAAAAACAAAAAATATGGCGAATGCAGAACAAAGAATGAAAAATTTGCTTCGTTTGGCGACTCAACAGGGCGCGTCAGATATCCATTTGACGGTAGGAAGATATCCAACTTTCAGAGTAGATGGGAAACTTTATCCATTTACAGAGGATGCTATTTTAACTCCCGATTCTTCCGAAGAAATGTGTTATTCCATAATTTCCGAAGAGAAAAAAAAGATATTGCTCAAAGAAGGACAAGTTGATTTTTCATATAATTTTAAAGACAAAGCGAGATTCAGGGTAAATGCTTTTTTTCAGCAGGGTTTTATCAGTATGGCTTTTAGATTGGTGCCAAGAGAGATAAAAACTTTGAAAGAGTTGATGTTGCCGGAGATTTTGTATGATTTTACTAAAGTTCCACAAGGTCTTTTTTTAGTGGTTGGTCCAACGGGTCACGGAAAATCCACCACTTTGGCGGCGCTTATCAACGAAATCAATCACACGCAAGAAAAACATATTCTTACCATTGAAGATCCGATAGAATATGTTTATGAACCGGATCGATGTTTGATAGAGCAACGGGAAGTTTTTCAAGATTCGGAGTCTTTTGGTTTAGCACTAAAATCTCTCTTCCGTCAAGATGCCAATGTGGCTTTGGTGGGGGAAATGCGCGACTTGGAAACAATTTCCACAACATTGACGGCGGCGGAAACCGGTCATCTCATTTTTGCCACTCTTCATACCAATGATTCTCCGCAAACAATAGACAGAATTGTGGATGTTTTTCCGTCGCACCAACAAAATCAAGTGCGTTCCCAATTAGCCAATGTTCTTTTGGGAGTGGTTTCGCAAAGACTTTTGTCCAAAGTGGATGGAGGGAGAATTCCGGCTTTGGAATTAATGATAAAAAATCACGCGGTAGAAAATCTTATCCGAGAAAGTAAACAATATCAAATAGACAATGTGATCGCCACATGTTCGGAAGAAGGAATGATTGCAATGGATAACTATTTAGCGGATTTAGTCAAACAAGGTCTGATTACAGTGGAAACAGGAATAACTTATGCCAAAGACGCCAAGAATTTTGAAACTTTATTGAAACTCCAATAAATTCTGTTGGCTTGTTTTTGAAAAATGTGATACAATTTTAGAAGAGAAGAAAATTTTTTCAAATAAAAAAGTAAAACAAAAATAAGTATGAAATTTAATTTTAAAGTCAAAGCTCCGGGAGGAGAATATAGAGAGGGCACAGTAGAAGCTTCTTCCAAGGAAGCGGCGGTAGCGATTTTGCAAAAAAGCGACTTATTGCCGATTGATGTCAGACCAGAAGAAGAAGATGAGGATGATTTTTTTCGTTTTATTTTAAGAAAATATGACAAAGTTACTGCCAAAGAACTGGTGATTTTTTTTCGGCAATTGGCCATCCTTATTGAGGCGCGAGTGCCGATTGTGGTGGCATTGAACGCTATCAGCGAACAGTCTTCTGGAAAATACTTGCAAAAAATCATTAAAGAAGTGGCTCGCGATATTGAAAACGGGTTGCCTTTTTCGTTCGCTTTAGAAAAACACCGAGATGTTTTTACACCTCTAATGATAAACATAATAAAAGCCGGAGAAGCTTCGGGAAATTTGAAAAAGTCAGTGGATTATGTCGCTAATAATATTGAAAAAAATTATAAACTAACCAGCCGAGTGCGAGGAGCAATGATCTATCCGGCAATTATTTTACTGGTTTTTTTTATTGTCGGTTTTTTGACAATTACATTGATTCTTCCCAAATTAACAGTAATGATAAAAGACCTTGGAGCGGATGTTCCATGGTACACTAATGTGATTATCGCGATAGGAGATTTTATGCAAGTTTATTGGTGGGCGGTTTTGATTGTGGTAGCGGGAATGTTTGTTGGCACGATTTATTATCTTAACAGTGAAGACGGCAAAAAAGAATTTGATGTCATTAAGATGAAATTGCCGGTTTTTGGATCAATCTTCGAGGGAGTCTATGTTTCCAGATTCGCCGAAAATTTAGGAGTGCTTTTGACAGGAGGGATTCCAATTGTGAAAGCACTGGAAATTGTCAGTTTGGTGGTGGGCAATAGCGTTTATGAAAAAATAATTATGCGGGCTTCGCAGGAAGTGAAAATCGGAGGCGATGTTAGCACGATTTTTTCCAAAAGCGAATTGATACCGCCGGTAGTGGCGCATATGATAAGAATTGGAGAAGAATCTGGTCAATTGGATGTGGTTTTGGGGCATATTGCTAGATTTTATGATCAAGAAACGGAAACTGCCACCAAAAATTTGTCTTCTTTAATTGAACCGTTTTTGATGGTGCTCATTGGAATTGCGGTGGCTTTTTTGGCATTTGCAATTTTGATGCCGATATATAACATTGCGGGGCAAATCGAGTAGAATTTTCAATTTTCAATTTCTAATTTTCAAATAACATGAAATATGATCTTGAAAATAGGACGCGAAAATTCAGTAAGGCGATTATTCAGTTTTTGTTAAAAATTAAAAAACACAGAATTAATGATAGTATGATTTCTCGATTAATTAGATCTGCTATGAGTGTTGGGGCTAATTATTGCGAAGCGAACGGTGCCAGTTCCAAAAAGTATTTCAATAATAAAAATATTTATTTGCAGAAAATAAATACAGGAAACAAAGTATTAGATAGAAATGTTAGCGGAGTCTAATCCGGAAGAAAAAGAAAGATTGAAAATTCTTTGGAAAGAAGCTTATGAGTTAACTTTCATTTTCAACAAAATTTCCATAACAATAAGAGAAAATAAGAATTGTTGAATTGGGATATTGAAAATTGTTTGAAAATTGAAAATTAGGAATTGAAAATTATTTTTAATCTAGAAAGGTAGGTGAAAAATGAAAATAAAAAATAAAAAGGTCTGCTTGCATCGTTATGCGAAGCATTGCAAAAGGGGTTTCACATTATTGAACTTTTGATTGTCATCGCGATTATCGGAATTTTAGCGTCCATTGTGCTTGTAAGCTTGAATAACGCCAGGATAAAAGCCAGAAGGGTATCGGCTCTTGCCGCTGCCAAAAGCGCGCTTTCCGAATTAACAGTTTGCGCCGATGATGAAGGAGAGGCGATTCAGACTGCCCCCACTGCTGGGACGACTCCAATTTGTTGTATTGACGGAACAGATGGGTCCACTTGCGCCGATGTGACGACAGACGCGCTGGCTGGACACGATCAAGTGTGGCCGGACATTTCCGCCACCGGTTGGGCGTATGATTGGACCAATTCAACGGGAACATTTTTTGGATACGGATGATTTTGTTTTTGAATTAAGCAACGCTACAATAGGAGAGGCGAATATCGTTTGCAGTTTTTCTACCAAAGCTTGTCAGTAGAAAAAAATATTTGGAATAATGTCTGATTTTGAATAGAAAATTTAAAATTCACTCTGTTAAACAAGCTGTGAAGCAGTGTCCGCCTATGGCGGAGTTTAACGGGGTAAAAAAAGAATGGAGGTGAAAAAATGAAAACAAATAAATTAAAAGGTTTTACATTGATTGAACTTTTGATTGTCATTGCGATTATTGGAATTTTGGCTTCAATCGTGTTGGTTAGTTTGAATAGCGCCAGAGTGAAGGCACAAGTGGCAGCTTTCAAATCTCAAGCGTCTGCTTTACAATCAAAGGCGATTATGGAGTGTGATGCGGGAATGTTCGGTAGTGCCACTATGCCTAATGCTAAGGGCTATGCCTTAACTTTTGGCGCTAACAGTTGTGGAGCAACTGGTGCTGGAACATTTTTTTTAAATGCTAGGGCTAATCAGATTCCATCGGGATCAACTTGTATCGCTAACATCAATGAAACAGGTACAATTTTTTGGGGTACCGCATCTGGATGCAAGTTGTAGAAAAGACTTCGTAGTAATTTTCTATGCCCGCTGGATAGTTGTTTGTTCGGCGGGCAGAAAAATATTTAGATTCATAATCCTCACTAGATTACCAGGAATGGTTTGTTGTTGGTGCTATTATTTGGCAGGGATTTTATTTAAAAGAAATATATCAAAATGAAAAGTCGATTGGTTTTGCTACTAGGAAGAATCAAGGTCAATGAATCAGTGCTGGTCTTTTTTGTTTTCTTGTTTTTTCTAGCGCTAAACGCACTGATTTATTTTACGATTGCTAATGTTTCTTCTCCTGATGATCAATGGTTTTATACTAAGATTGCCTATCTGCTAAGAACAGAAGGCTGGAGCGCGATAACTAATTTTCAGGGAGCCTATTTCACGGAATTGTCACAGTCCGGCTATGGTTATGGCGTGGGGCTATACCATTACGTTCTGATGCCTTTTACTCTTTTTTCTAATAAAATTTTAGGTCTGAAGCTTTCCGGTCTTTTTTTCGCGACGCTCGTTCCGACTATCAGTTTTTGGGTTCTCCGAAGATTAAAAATTAAAAATGCGTTAATCTGGGTGGTGGCATTTTTTTATGTCTTTGGAAGCTTTAATTTTACTATGCGACTGTTTCTTAATAGACCGTTTGTGTTTATTGATGCTTTAATGCTACTGGAGATTTACCTTATCAGCAAAAAAAAATACTGGGCATTATTTTTTGTGTCGCTGATTCACGCTTGGTGGCATCCGGCTTCTTTTTGGTTGCCAGGCATGTTGGCAGTTTGCTTTGAACTGGCGAGAATTCTTTATCAAAAGAAAATTGCCTACCAGAATATTATTTTTGCTATTCTTGGCTCGCTTGGTGCGTTTCTGCTTTTTCCTGCTCACTCACACACATTTCTCTCACCGCTTAATCCGCTAGTTTTCGGAAAAAAACTCTTTTCTTTTATTTATGGATTAATTAGCGGACCAAAAATAATAGAGGGATCAGAGAATTTCAAGGGGGATATTTTTTTGATGC
>PFHO01000033.1:20314-22054 GCA_002782345.1 Candidatus Moranbacteria bacterium CG_4_8_14_3_um_filter_34_16 | reverse complement strand
CAAGGAAAACGAAGAGGTTGGGCTCAAAACTCAATTTTTCGTTGGCGACTTCCAAAAGTTTTCGTGGACAAAATTATTAGACAACAAACTTTCAGGACAGGAACGGCTTGATCTGTATGTTCAAGCGATTACGAATATGCCAAAAAATCCGCATATTCCGCAATTGTTCCGAAATATTTTCAAAGGCGCTTTTTTGCCATACAACAATCCGCGCACGCTCTCGCTATTTTTGAAAGAAATCAACGAATTTAATTACGAACACAGCGAAAATCTGGGCAATGCTTTTGAATATCTGCTTTCTATTTTCGGTTCGCAAGGAGATGCGGGAATGTTTAGGACCCCTCGCCATATCATTGATTTTATCGTTGCAGTGGTTGATCCGAAAAAGAACGAAACAATCCTTGACCCCGCTTGTGGAACGGCTGGATTTCTGATTTCCGCTTATAAGCATATTTTGAAACAGAACAAAGAAAAACCTCTCACACCTGATGAAAAAATGAAGTTGATGAATAATCTTGCGGGTTATGATATTTCGCCCGATATGGTGAAATTGGCGCTGGTGAATATGTATCTGCATGGCTTCCCAGAGCCAAAAATCCACGAATACGACACCCTTTCCAGTGAAAAAAGGTGGGACGAGACTTTTGATGTCATAATGGCGAATCCGCCTTTATGACACCAAAAGGCGGAATTGTGTCAAGTACCCATTTTCTTAGACACGAACTCTGAGATTAAAAATTGATTAGCAAATTGAATCGGTGGCATTTTTAGAGCGGTATGAATCCGCTTGTTATTGTATTTCCAAATGGTTTGATAAATTTCGTAAACTAACTTGCCCAGCGTATCAAACCTATTGGTATCTCCCAAATCAACTTTAAATTGCGAATAGAACGATTCTTGATATCCGTTTTCCCAAGGAGAACCTTTCTGGCTCATGGAAAGACGAATACCAAGACTAGCTGTTAAATTAATGTAATCTTTGGATAAATATTCACTGCCTTGATCGGAATGGATAATATCGGTAATCGGATGCTTGTGAACCGCGGAAAGGAGCGCGTTGATTGTTAATTGAGTTGAATGATTTTTCAAAACTGAGAATCCGACAATTTCCCGATTAAATAAATCCATAACTGTCGCCAGATATATCCAGCTTCCCTTAAATGGCAGATAAGTAAAATCGGAAACCCAGATCTGATTTAATTTTTCTGGAAATTTTGAAAGCAGTAAATTTGTAAAAGCTATCAGCGGATTCTTTTTTGATTTGAGCCATTTCTTGCCTCTTCTTCTGTACGGTTTAATGCCATAAATCTTCATCACCCGAAGAACTCTTTTTTTATTGATTTTGAGCTTTAAAGCAATCCTTTTGTGTCCGTAACTTCTATTGTTACGGAGAACTTTTTCAATTTCAATTTTCAGTTTCCAATCCTTGTCTTTTTGCTTGTGTTTGTAATACAGAAGCGATCGGGATACACCCAAAACTTCAGCTAATTCTTTCTTGTTCATCTTATCAGAAGAAAGAATTAAATCTTTTTTTTGGTTTGGGACAATTTGATGGTCAATTCGCCTACCAAAGCCAAAAGTTCTTGGTTTTGTTTTTTTAGCCTATTAAATTCCTGAATAGTCGGAGCGCTTACTTTATTAGTTAGCCAACGGTAAATGGTGTGCGTACTTATTCCGTGTTCTTCGGAAGCTTTGATGACAGAAATTCCTTCTTCTTTGATTCTTTTCAATACCTGTTCT
>PFHO01000033.1:19496-20297 GCA_002782345.1 Candidatus Moranbacteria bacterium CG_4_8_14_3_um_filter_34_16 | reverse complement strand
ATCGCTTGATATGTGATAGTTGTGTTTTGTGTTGCTCATATGTCTTGGATTATATCTGAGAATCTGTGTCTAGTATATGGGGTACCTGCCAATGTCGGCATTGGGACGACGAGTCCGAGAGCGAAGTTGGATATTGCCGGAATAATTCAGACGAATAATGCAATTTCATTCAACACAGATCTTTCAAAATCAGCTTCTGCATTGCTTTATAGAAATAATGGAAATTTATTCTTTAAAGAGAAGCAATTGAATGCATTTTATGAGCGTACTATTCCCAATGTATCAACTGCTCCAGCAGATTACAATAAATATTATGAAATTGGAACTTTTAGTTTCGGCTCACTTCAAGGGATTTTCACTGTAGAATTAACATTCGATGGCGATGGTTATGGTCAGGGTGCTAGATATATAATTCCCACCTCATATAAGAATGATTTCCTTTTCCAATATTCTGATGGTCTTACTTCTGTCAACAATGTTTGGATTGTTGCAGAAGGAAATGTGCAAACCCCAAGACATCTACTCAATAACCCTGCAAATTGGGAATTGCAATATCGAATTGTAAACAACATTGTTGAATTTAGATTGGTTATTAAGGGCAGCGATGGAGAAACTCGCACTGCTACTGCTAGAATAAAAATTTATCACTCTGATGATTTTGCAAATTCAACCTATACTGAAGACACTGGAACAGGAATTGATTCTACTTCTTATGAAAGATTGCCCTCAATAATTTCTGCTCCGATTGGGAGAACTTTAATTGAGAATACTTTGAATGTAATGGGCAATGTCGGCATTGGG
>PFHO01000033.1:5925-19433 GCA_002782345.1 Candidatus Moranbacteria bacterium CG_4_8_14_3_um_filter_34_16 | reverse complement strand
AACGGCATTAGTTACAATGTTAGACAATGGCAATGTCGGCATTGGGACAGCGAGTCCGGGACGTCCGTTGCATGTGAGACAGTCAGTGAATAATTTAGGAATTATGGTTGGATTCGACAGTGTAACGAATGACATGATTCAGTTGCACAATACAACCTTGGTATCGACGATCAACAGTGTCAATGAGACGTTCAATATCACTAACAGTGGCTCAGGAATTTCGATTATTGGTTCGGGCAACGTCGGCATCGGGACGACGAGTCCGACTGCGCAGTTGCATACTACCGGAACAGTCCGTTTTGCCAATTTTGGAGCCGGATCGCTTCAAACCGATGCTGACGGAAATCTTTCTGTTTCTTCCGATGAAAGATTGAAAAATGTTTCCGGCTCGTTTGAGCGAGGATTAGAAAGTCTTTTAGAAATCAATCCGATTGTGTATCGTTGGAATGATGCCAGCGGAATGGAAACGGAAAATAAATATGCCGGTTTTAGCGCCCAAAATATCCAAAGCGTTATTCCGGAAGCGGTGGGAGTGGATAGCCGAGGCTATTTAACTCTTTCCGACAGACCAATTCTGGCGACCACAGTTAATGGAATAAAAGAACTGAAAAAAATAGTTGATGAACAAGATCAATTGATGGGGGTGGAGAATTTAAAAAGTGTTTTTGAAAAAATGAAAGTTTCCGATCTTTTCGGAGTGATTGACGCGTTGAAAAAACAAGATGAAATTTTTGAAAAACGAATAACTGATTTGGAAGGAGAAATAAAATTGCAAAAAGAGACTCTGTCCAAAATGGAAAGTCTAACTGAAAAAAATAAAGGGGAAGTTTCTGGCGGGTTGGAAATTGAAAAAAACAACATTAGCGAAGAAGTTGAAAACATTTTTGCGGGATTGGAATTTGATAATTCAGCCGAATCTTTAAAATCTGTAACATCGGAAGTGTTGAAGAAATTTTTTGAAACAATCTCTTTTGATAATAATAATTCAGTTATTTTTAGGGATAGGTTGATTGCTGAAGGAGGGATAGAAATCGCTGGTGAAATTGTGATTGGAAAAGACAGCGCCGGTTATGCTATAATAAAGGAAAATAGCAATCGGGTGAAAGTCATTTTTGAAAAAGAATATACAGAAACCCCTTTGGTCAGCGTGACACTTTCCGCCGGACAACAGGAAGACCAAGAAATGCAAGAAGCGGTGGAAGAATTGATCTTGCTTTCCGATATTCGTTTTATCGTAACCAATGTAACCAAAAGCGGATTTGAAATCAAAATCAATCAACCGGCCAGCGCGGATATTCCGTTTATGTGGATGGTTGTTTCAGGAAAAAATCCCAACACCTTTTTGAGCGAAAAAGCGGAAAATGAAAATGATCAAACAAAAATAACAACAGAAAATGAAAAAAATGAAGTTGAAAAAAATGAGTTACCAGTTGAAAATATAAATTCTTCTGAAAATATATCTAATGAAAAATCTAATGAAGAAAATACATCTGCCGAAAATTTGAATAATGCTGTTTTGGATAACAACATCAGCGAAAGCATAAATCAATCAGATGGTTTAGCGGATGTCAATCGGGTTGAATAAATGGGCGTTTTTTAAGCAGGTTTTTGTCGGCAACGCAAAAACCTGTTTTTTTGATCTGAATTTTTCCTCGTTGAGTGAAATTCATTTTTCTGTTATAATAAAAATGAGCAAGAAGTATTTTTTAAAAACTATGCCCAAAATAAAAAAAATAAAAACAGAAAAAACGGAATTGGCGGTGGCATCTGTTTCGGAAAAAGAAACAAGCAAACCAAAAAAAATGTTTAACGCAAAATTAGTTGTTGGTTTTTTAGCGATAATTTTTTTTAGCGGAACAATTTTTTTTGGCGGGTATTTTTATTGGCAATATAAAAAAGTTTTGGCGACTTCTATTGGGAAAAATGTTCTCGCTCCACAATCGGAAGTCAAGATTTTGACGGAAAAATTGGGAAAAGTGTTGGAGTTGCCCAGTGATGAAGAGCCAACAATTGCCGAAGTGAAAGATAAAGAGAAGTTGAAAGGACAATTGTTTTTTTCCAGCGCACAAAATGGCGACAAGGTTTTGCTTTATACTAATAATCGGCGGGCAGTTCTTTATAGACCGGAAACGGACAAGATTATTGAAATGGCTTCATTAGGAGAAGAAAGCAATGATGTTGGTAAAAATGAAGATAAATCGGTGGTGGCAGGAGCGACTGATTCCGAGGTGTCAGGAGAAAGTCAATCGGTTTTGAATAATAATGAAAAAAAAGCTGGTAATTCAATTTCGGAAGAAAATCAAACAGAAAAAACTTTGGAAAATACTTCAGCTTTAGGGGAAACAGTTGAAGGAATAGTTTCCATAAAAAGGGTAGTTGTTTATAACGGCACAGTTACGAAAGGATTGGCGGGGAAATTGGCGGATGAAATTTTGACTAGCGTGCCTGATGTGAAAATTGTTGCCACAAAAAACGCTTTGGGAAATTATTCAGAAACAATCATAGTCGATCTTTCCGGAAATAACGCGGAGACGACACAAAAAATTGTCGCCACAGTTGGAGGAAAGTTAGGAGAACTTCCGGTTGGAGAAAAAAAACCGGAAGGAGATATTTTAGTCATTGGGGGAGAAAAATAGGAGATAAATTTTAGTGAAAATTTTTGATTTGGAAAAATTGATTGTAGCGATCACATGGTTTTGGTTGGATTTCAAAATTATGGACGAAATAAAAAATGAAAACAAAAATAGAATAGAAGAAAATAAAGTTAATCAAAATGACATTGGAATCTTTGCGTTATGAATAAAAAAATGTTTCCAAATATAGGTTGGTTTTTAATTTTTTCGTAAAAGGAGTTAAATTTTCTCCAAAACTTTGTTTTGGGAGGAATTATAAAAATCTCGCAGTCTGCTAAGAGAAATTAGCTTTCATTAATATTTCGTCAGCTTGCCACGATGTATTTGATTGTGATATAATTTTTTTGGTTAAAACAAAGTCGAAAGGCTTTTTTAATTTTTTTAATTAAAACAAAATATGCAAAATCTTCAAGAGGTCTATGATGAACTTCAAGAGAATAAAAAAAATCAAAAAGAAATTAGGCGAGAATACAAAGATTTGCTCAAAAACGCCGATGATTATGAAGAATTTGGAGAAAAGATAAAAAAATTTAGAGAAGAAAAAAAACAAATTGAAATTACGGCGCAAGCTAGAATGGGCGCGCGTTGGGATGAATTGGAAAAATTGAAATATGTGTCGGAAGAATTGACGCAAAAAATTTCTGATATCGCAATGAGCGATTTAGTGAGCGGGAAAACGGTGGTTGTTAAAGATAAACAAAACAATGATTTTGAACCGGTGTATAAAATAACTTTTAAAAGAGTTGAATAAACAATTAAAAAAGATAAATTAGCAAAGTTTCAAGTTGGATTATATCCTAAAAAAAAGACGGATAACCATTGAGATTGCCAAGAATTGATTTAACTAATTTTAAAAATGTCTAAATAGCCAATGTTGTTTTGGATAATTCAACATAATTGCGTATTTTATTTGAAATTTATCCAATTTTTTCAATTTTAAAAAACAAAAAAAGACTGAAGAATCAGTCTTTTTTTGAAAAAATTAACAAATTTTTTTATACTTCAATTATTACCGGCAAAACCATAGGACGACGTTGAGTTTTTTGAAAAAGAAATTGTCCCACTTTGTCGCGGATGGAATTTTCAATGAATTTTTTTTCCAAAGAAGTTTTTTGAGAAGTGGTCTCTTTGACAATTTTTTGAACTCTTTTTTTAGTTTCATTCACCAAATCAAAATTTTCTTTAACATAAATGAAACCGCGCGAGGTTACCTGAATATTTCCGATTATTTCTTTGCTTTTGCTATCTATGATTATAGTGATCATAAACATTCCATCTTCACTCAAAACTTGGCGATCGCGAAGAACCACCTGTCCAATATCTCCCACTCCCAATCCATCCACCATAACATAACTGGTATCTATTTTTTCTTTTAGGAGAGTGGCCTTTTTGTCTTTAAATTCAATTTGCGATCCATTGTCCAAAACAAAGATATTTTTTTCCGGTATGCCAACTTCTTTTCCCAGTCGGGCTGATTCTTTGAGCATATAATGGTTGGCGTAAACCGGTAAAAAGAAATCTGGTTTTATTTGTCTCAAAATATCTTTTATATCAAAAGCATTGCAATGTCCGCTGGTGTGAACATCCATAATGTCGTTATGAATGACATTGTCGCATTTTCTATAAAGATTATCTTTTAGTCGTTGGATAGTGCGTTCGTTTCCGGGAATAACCGAAGAAGAAAAAATAATAGTGTCGTTTTTTTGAATTTTAATGAAACGATGATTGTCAGTGATGATTCTGGAAAGAACCGCGTTTCCTTCCCCTTGCGCTCCGGTGCAAATTACAATAACACGATTAGCGGGAAATTCATTAACTTGAGAGACAGAAATAATCGTTTCTTTATGCGCTTTTATGTAACCCAGTTCTTTGGCAATTTCAATGTTCATTTTCATACTGTATCCGTCCAAAGCCACTTTTTTTCCGATTTTTTCGGCGAATTCCAAAATATGTCCGATTCTTTTGATTTGAGAAGAAAAAGTTCCAATGATAATTTTTCCCTTAGCTTCCACAATTAATTTTTCTAAATTGGCAAACATTTCTTTTTCTCCACTGGCAGAATGACGAACGTCTATCGCACCTAAACTTTCTAACATTAAAATTTTTGGTTCCAGCAATTTGGCCAAGTGAGTATAAGTTAAAATTTCTCCATTTAATGGATTTTTATCCATTGTCCAGTCTCCCGGATGGATAATTGTTCCATGGGGAGTTTTAATTATAACTCCGACAGCGTCCATAATGGAATGCTCCACATCAAAAAAATTGATTTCAAAACCGCCCAACTTTATTTTATCTTGGATAGATTTGACACGGATGGTTTGAAGGCTTTGAGAAGAATTTTTGTCGTAATCTTCCATTTTTTTCTTTACTAGCGCCAAAGTTAAATCTCGTCCAATGATAGGCGGGTTGCCTAATTTTTTGAGTAAAAGTGGAGCGGCTCCGATATGATCCAAATGTCCATGACTCAAAATCACGCCCCGAATATTTTTTTCTTTTCCTTCTAGATAACTAACATTCGGGATTATATAATCAATTCCAGGCATATCTTCTTCTGGGAATTGCAGTCCCATATCCAGAATGATAATATCTTTGCCATATTCAAAAAGAGTCATATTTCTTCCCACTTCTTCATTGCCTCCCAAGGGAATGATCCGCAAAGAATCTTTAGGAGAAAAAATTTCTTTTTGAGAAAAACTAGATTTGGAATGATTAAAGTTTCTTCTCCTAAAAGAAGCAAAATCTCTTCTTTTGTTTTTTGATGTTTCAGGGAGATTTTTTTTCTCGGAATGAGGATTTATTTTTGAGGAGTGAGAATAAACCCCTTCAAGGGATTTTCTAATTTTGTCCATATTTTTTTAAGTTTAATAATTTATAGGTTGTTTTAAAAATTGGTAAAGAAATAAGAAAATATTTTAATTTTTTAATTTTTCTTTGATTTAATTGTATATGTTTATTTTTTATAATTAATATTGAAAGAAAGAGAATATATTGAGAAGAGCGAGAAATTCAATCGTAAATTTTTTTTCCGAATCTTTATTGAAGTTTATTTTCACAAAAGTTGGAATAAGGATAATATTGCGATTAACGAAAATAGCAAGCAAACGAGAAAACATTAGATTTTATCCAAAACTTTATTTTAAAGATTTTTTAAGTTCTTCCACCATATCAACCGGGGTGGGGTCTTGTTTATAGCTAAGCGCCAGATAATAAGAAACCCAATCGCCAAAAAGAAGCGTGCTAAATAGTTTAAGAAATAAATTTTTCCCGGGCATTTTGAAAAAGGTGGTTTCAATATTTTTGGTTTTTAAAAGAGAAGTGGTAATTTTCATACGTTTTAAAATTCTAGAATTATCAGTGGGATCAAGAAGCGTTATGATATGAAATTTTCCTTGAGGTAAAGTATATCCCACCATTTCATTATGATTAAGTTCAGGATAATAATTCCAAAAGCAGGGCGTTTTAGCATTTTCATTGATTTTTATTTTCCAGATTAATGCGACTGCTTTGTATTTATCCGTGGTGTAGATAATAGGAGTTTTTCCTATCAATTTTTGGGCTAAATTTTTTCCCGGCGTTTCTAATGTTAAAACAATTTTAGCTAGTTTTTCAGCGAGGAGATTAATTTCCTTGGATTTATCTTCAATTAATTTAAGATTATGGAGAATTTGCAAAATTATAGCAAAGAAATATCCGGTAGCATAGCGAGGCTGGCTAACAGGGGGAACAATTATACAGGGAATATTATTTTTACTGCAAATTTCTTTTAATTTCCCTCCATGTGTTAATCCTACAATTGGAAGTTTTAAGACCATTGCTTTATCAAGAGCAGAAAGAGTTTCTTCGGTGTTACCGGAATAAGAAGCAAAAATATGCAAACAATGTTTAAGTGTTTTGGCGGGAAGTTCATAAGACTTATTTTGGATTATTTCCAGCGGAAAATTATTTTCTTGATTAAATTCATAAAGTTGATCGATATAAACGCGAACAAGATCAGCCGGCAATGACGATCCTCCCATACCGGAAATGCAAACAGCAGTGGATTTTTGTTTTTTAAGGTTGACATTTTTGGCTAATTGAAAACCCTCGGCGAATTGTTTGGGGGAATTGATAATCACTTGGCGTAAATTTTCTTTATCCCATTGGGACAGATTATTTTTTTGCATATTTTTATTTTTTTACCCGTTTAGTTTTAATATACCAAAGATTGATATCGGAAAAACGTTGAGAAGGATTAAGCATAAAAACAAGATTAACATTTTTAATGGAATTGCTTACGGGATAGATATAATCGGGAGAATATAAGAATACGGCCGGCATTTCTTCAAACAGTTTTTTTTGAAAATCAATATAAGCTTGAGTTCTTTTTTCTTCATCAAATTCAACGCGCGCTTGTTCAATGATTTTATCAGTCTCTGCGTCTCCGAAACGGGAAAGATTAAGACCGGGATCATTTTTTTGATCGGAATGCCAAAAAGAATAAGGATCAGGATCAGCTCCGTTTATTTGTCCAAAAAGAAAAGCTTCATATTCTCGAGGGCGGATATAATTTTGTTGAATATCGGAGATGGAAAAAGATTGAATATTGACTTCCGCGCCTATTTTTTCCCATTGAGATTTTAAAATTTCAGAAGTCTTTTTCAATTCTTCCCAATCGGTAGTAACCAAATTTATTTTCAAATCGGTTCCGTCTTTGGAACGAATACCTGAATCATTTTTTTTCCAACCTTTTTCTTCTAACAAGTTATTGGCTTTTTCCGGACTAAATTCTTTTTCTCCCAATTCATTGGAGTATCCGAGAGTTCCTTCCAAAAAAGGAGAATAAACAGGTCGGCCGTTATTATCCAAGACGTGTCCTAAAATTTCTTCTCTGTTAGTTGCCAAATTTAACGCTTTTCTAACCTCGTCATTGGCTAAAGAAACACTTTTATTTTGATTGAAAAAAACCGCTAAATAACGAGGCAAATTAACTTTATAAACCGAGATATTTTTTTGAGATTTTATTGCGCCTATTTTTTGAGAAGAAAGAGAATTTATTCCCATAATTTCTTTTCTGTTGAGGGCGTCTAAGGCGGAATCTTCATCGGTATAGAAATTGAAAGTTATTTTGGAAATGTAGGGTTTGCCTTCAAAATAAAAAGGGTTAGCCAACAATTTATAAGTTAAAATGTTTCCTTTGGAATCTTTTTGAATGGTATTGTATTTATACGGTCCTGAACCTATGGTTTCCAAATTGAGAGGACTAAGGGAAAAATTTTCTGGAGAAACCGATTCCCAAATATGTTTAGGCAATATTTTGAAAGTTAAACTATGTAAAAAACCCGCATAAGGTTCGTTAATTTTAAATTGCAAGGAAAAATCATCCAATTGTTGAAATTCTATTTTTTTCCAGCTTGATCTTAACGGACTTTTGTAAGCGGGGTCGCTGATTAAATTAAGTGTAAAAATAACATCATTTGCGGTTAGTGGTTGGTTGTCATGCCAAATAATATTTCTTTTCAACTTGACGGTATAGGTAGTTTTATCATCGGAAATTTCATAACTTTCTGCCAAATCGTTTTTTAAATTACCTTTTTCATCATATTTGAAAAGACCGGAATAGATCAGTTGAACGAGATCCTCATCAGTTTCATTGGATTGGGAAAGAATGGGGTTGATATGAGAGGGTTGTCCGATAATTCCTTCAATATATTCTCCTCCAAAATCAGGTTTTTCTTCAGTTTTAGAAAAATAGTAAAATTGTCCCCAACCAAAAATTGAACTGATAAGCAACAATAAAAGTGAATAAAAAACAAGTTTCTCTCTGAAACTTAATACTTTGTTTATTTTAAACCATTGGCTAAAATTGTGCCGATGGCTTTTGTTTAAATAATTACAAATGAGTTTGTTTCAACTAATTAGAATATTATTTTGCCAAAAACAAATTCCAAATGGACAAAACAATAAACAAAAAAGATAGTGCTATTGAAAAAGAAATTAAAAATTTTTCAAATCCTCGTCGTGTATAGTAACCGCTCATATCTCCTCCAAAAGTTCCAGAAAGTCCCGATCCTCTGTTTTGCAAAAGAATAGAGATTATCAAAAGAATTGAAACGACAATTGTTGATATAGCTATTATTTTATTCATTATGTCAATGTTTTTTTGTTAGAATTGAAAGGAGATGATTGGTAATACTTATAACAAAAACTCCCATAAAAGCGGCCCAAAAAGTTTCAATTTGAAGAGTGGGTAGAATTTCGGCGACGAAAAATAAAAGAGCGATATTTATAATTACTGTAAAAAGACCTAATGTCAAAAAAATAACCGGCAATGCAATCAACTTTATTATAGGTCTAATTAAGGAATTTACAATTCCCAAAACCAAACCAGCTATCAATAAATCTTGCCAATTTCCCCTAAAAACAAATCCATCAATGAAATAATCAGCAGTCCAAATGGAAATGGCATTAATCAATATGTAAGATAATGTTCTCAATAAAAAACTCATAACAATTTAGCATAGTTATTTATTTTAGTCAAGGAAACCGACAAAAAAATGATTTTGAAAAAAATCTTCAAAAGATATTTTTTGCTAACGGTTTTAAATTGTGATTTAATTATACAGGATAAATAACTAAGTGTAAAATGCAAAATTATGAAGATAGTCATTTTTGCTGGCGGAATCGGAACGAGAATGTGGCCACTCTCGCGAGTAAATTCGCCTAAGCAGTTTGATACAATTTTTAACGGTCAGTCAACTATTCAATTGGCTTATGAACGAGTAGCACCGGTTTTTGGTTCAGAAAATATTTTTATTCAAACAACCAAAATATACCAAAAAATAATAAAAAAACAATTGCCCAAGTTGCCTGTAAAAAATATTTTTTTAGAGCCGGAGAGAAGAGATGTGGGACCGGCGGTTTTTTTTGCGGTTAACAAACTGCAAAAAAACGGTTATGTTGGTCCGATGGCGATTATTTGGGCGGATCATTTGATGGATAGAGTCAAAGAATTTACAAAAGCTTTAAAGACTGGACAAAAATTAATTGAGAAAGATTCAAAAAGGTTTATTTTTATGGCGGAACGACCCAGGTTTGCCAATAATAATTTGGGTTGGATAAAAGTGGGAGAAAAAATGGGAGAAATTGGAAAACAGGATTGGTTTCAATTTAAAGGATGGAAATACAAACCGGAAAAAGGAGTTTGCGATCAGATGTATAAATCTGGAGAATATTTTTGGAATCCAGGTTATTTTGTTTCCTCAGTGGATTTTTTGAGCCGATGTTACCAAAAATTGGCGCCGGAAATTTATCAATGCGTTAAGGCGGGAAAATATGAAAAATGTCCAAAACTTTCTTTTGATGAAGCTGTCATTGAAAAAGTAAATCTTGAAAACGCCGTAGTTTTGAAAACTAATATGGGCTGGAGCGATCCGGGAACGCTATATGCTCTCAAAGAAGCTTTGGAAGAAAGTAGCGACAAAAATGTTGAAAAAGGAGAAGTGATCAATTTTAAAACTCAAGATAGCTTGGTGTATAATTTGGAAAAAAACAAAATTGTAACAACAGTAGGTCTCAAAGGGATGGTAGTAGTTAATACCCCGGATGCTTTAGTGGTGGTTCATAAAGATGATGTAGTTCAAATTTCGGCGTTGGTAAAAGAAATGAAAGCGAGGAAGTTTAATAAATATTTGTGAAATAGTGCTGTTGCCTGATAATTTGACTAGAGCAATTTATTTTCCAAAATATCCAATGAATAAATTCAAAATTTTTTCCAAGTTTAAACCGCAAGGGGATCAACCTAAAGCGATTAAGGAACTGACAAAAGGGATAAAAAACGAGCAAAAAGTTCAAACACTTTTGGGGGTAACCGGTTCGGGAAAAACTTTTACCATAGCCAATGTGATTGAGAAAATTCAACGACCAACATTAGTGATTGCGCCTAACAAAACTTTGGCGGCGCAATTGGCGCAAGAATTTAGAATTTTTTTTCCTAAAAACGCGGTGGAATATTTTGTTTCTTATTATGATTATTATCAACCGGAAGCCTATATTTCTTCAACTGACACCTACATTGAAAAAGAATCTCAAATTAATGATGAAATTGATCGTTTGCGCCATAGCGCCACAGCGTCGCTTTTGTCTCGGCAAGACGTGATAATTTGCGCTTCGGTTTCTTGCATTTATGGTTTGGGTTCACCGGAATATTATCAAAAAAATATCAAAGAAATTAAAATTGGGGAAAATTTTCAAAGAGAAAAAACAATTTCCGATTTGGTGAAAATGCAATATCTTCGTTCGGATATCTTGGAGCGAGGAAAATTTCGTTTGAGTGGCAATGTTTTGGAAATTATGATGCCGGGACGAGAAACAATTGTCAGAATAGAAACGGAAAAAGAAAAAACTCAAAAAATTTTTGAATACAATCCCGCAACCGGTCAGGAATTGGGAACATTGGAAAAAGTTTTTATTTATCCGGCAAAACATTTTGTGGCGCCAGAGGAAATTATGAAGAACGCTTTGGAAGAGATTGAAAAGGAAATGGAAGCCCAAATAATTTTTTTTAAAAACGAAGGAAAGATTTTGGAGGCGGAGCGAATTTCTAGAAGGACTCGTCAAGATTTGGAAATGATGCGAGAAATCGGGTATTGCAACGGGATTGAAAATTATTCTCGTTATCTTACCGGACGCGCGCCGGGAGAAGCGCCTTTTGTTCTTTTGGATTATTTCCCTCAAAATTTTTTTCTGGTGGTTGATGAATCTCATGTTAGTGTTTCGCAACTTAACGGAATGTATAACGGTGATCGGGCGCGCAAATTTTCTTTGGTAGAAAACGGTTTTCGTCTTCCCAGTGCTTTGGACAATCGTCCTTTGAAATTTGAAGAATTTGAAAAAAAAGTTTATCAAACGGTTTTTGTAAGCGCTACGCCGGGAAAATACGAATTGGAAAAAAGCCGAATAAGTTATTATAAAAATAAAAAAATTTCAAAGTTGAAAAATTTCGCGATTGAAATTAAAATTGAGAAAAAAGATCAAAATATAAAAAAAACAAAAATTCCGGGCATAGTAGAACAAATTATTCGTCCAACGGGACTGATTGATCCGGAGATTTTAACGCGATCGGCTAAAACTCAGATAAAAGATCTCAAAGAAGAAATAGAAAAGATAATCAAAAGAAAGGAAAGAGTTTTAGCAACAACTTTAACTAAAAAACAAGCGGAAAATTTGGCGGAATATCTTAAGGAATTAAAGATAAAAACCGAGTATCTCCATTCCGGAGTGAATACTTTAGATAGAATAAAAACATTGGAAAATTTGAGACGGGGGAAAATTGATGTTTTAGTGGGAGTCAATCTGCTTCGCGAAGGATTGGATTTGCCGGAAGTGTCATTAGTGGCTATTTTAGACGCCGATAAAGAAGGATTTTTGAGAAATGAAACTTCTTTGATTCAAACAATCGGAAGAGCCGCAAGAAATGTGCGAGGAAAAGTTATTTTATATGCCGACATAAAAACCGGTTCTATGAAACGCGCGATTAACGAAACTAATCGTCGGCGCGCTTTGCAGTTGGCATATAATAAAAAAAATAAAATTACTCCAAAAACTATTCAGAAGAAAATAATATCTATCGTGGATCATGAAATCAATCCCCAATTGAGTGTTGATTTTTCTCATTTAGAAGCGATGGAAGATATTGCCGGATATATCAAACAAAGAGAACGAGAAATGAAAGAAGCGGGAAGAAACTTGGAGTTTGAACGGGCGATGGTTATAAGAGATGAAATCGGAGAATTGCGAAAATTACAGTTTAAATAATCTTGGATTTACGAATCAATAATTTAATGCATAATAAAGCTTTAAAATTATAAAATAAAATTATCAAAATTTTTTTCTTTTAGTCAAATTATTCAACAAGCGGACTAATAGGCGGACAGTCCGTTAGAATTTTATCTTTTTTGATTTTTTTTATTTTTAGGACTTACGTATTTTTATTAAATTTTTTCCATCCAATTATTTGGCGCAATGTTTATTTCCAGTTGCGGATTGATTTTGGCTGTGCTAAATTTAAGAATAATAAAAAATTAAAAATAAATTTATTATGAAAATTCAAGAAATTTATCAATTAGCTATCAAAAAAGGGATTCAAAACGATTTTCGCAGTGAAAAAGAAATCAGGCAGTATTTGAAAGAAAAAAAAGAAGCCTATGAAAATTTAACCAAGGAAGAAAAAACTTATTTTGACAAAGAACGTTTGACCAACCCTTATTCTGATACGCGAATTCATAATGAAATTGGAGGAAAACCGATTAAAAAAGTGCTGGCTTCTATTGATATTACTCAAGGCAGTTTACTTATCGCCAAAGAATTAGGTGTGGATTTGGTTATCAATCATCATCCAGTCGGGCTAGCTTTGGCGGGTTTGGATGATGTGATGAATTATCAAATTGATCAAATGGAGAAAATAGGAATTCCGGTGAATGTGGCGGAAAAAATGATTCATAAAAGAATTTCGGAGGTGGCACGGGGAATCAACCCTTCCAATCATTATGCGATTGTGGATGCGGCCAAAGCTTTGGGAATAAATTTAATGAATGTTCATACGCCGGCGGACAATTTATCGGCGCAATTTATCGGAAAAATAATTGAAAAGGCTCAACCAAGATATGTGAAAGATATTTTAAAAGTAATTGGAACTATTTGGGAATATCAAGAGGCTAAAAGACGCGCCAGTGGTCCAATGCTTTTTTCCGGAGCGGAAAATAATCGTGCGGGGAAAATTATTGTTTCTGAATTTACGGGCGGGACAGAGGGATCAAAAGAAATTTATCAAATAATGGCAAATGTCGGAATTGGCACGATTATCAGTATGCATCAAAGCGAGGAACACAGGAAAGCGGC
>PFHO01000033.1:0-5889 GCA_002782345.1 Candidatus Moranbacteria bacterium CG_4_8_14_3_um_filter_34_16 | reverse complement strand
ATTTTTCTGGACGAGTTGGAAAAAAATAAGATAGAAATCATTCCTTTTGGAGGTTTGATGAGATTTAGCCGGCTGGGGAAGAAATAAAATTTTTATTTTGCAAAATGGTAAAATTGTCGAGATATAAGATACAACAAGTTACACTAAGAATAACAGATCTAATAATTAATTTTTTCAAAAATGAACTATAAAAAAACAGAACTCAAAAACGGCTTGCGAATTATCACCGTTCCAATGCAAGAAACTCAAACAGTTACTATGTCTATCGGAGTGAGTGTGGGCAGTCGCTATGAAAAAGAAAAAGAAGCTGGAATTTCTCACTTTATTGAACATATGCTTTTCAAAGGAACAAAAAAAAGACCGACAGCTCTTTCCATTTCCGAAGAATTAGACGCGATTGGCGGAGAATTTAACGCTTTTACTTCCAAAGATTCCACTTATTATTATGCCAAGTCGGACGCGCGACATTTGGAAACAGTTTTGGATGTTATTTCCGATATGTATCTCAATTCTAAAATTGAAGAAAAAGAAATTCAAAAAGAAAAAAACACTATTATTCAAGAAATCAATATGTATAATGATATGCCAATGAGGATGGTAGAAGATGTTTTTGAAAATTTGCTTTATAGGAAAAATTCATTGGGAGAAAGTATTGCCGGAAGCAAAAAAACGGTTGCTTCATTCAGGCGGAAAAATTTTTTTGATTATATGCGTCGTTTTTACATTCCCAACGAAACGGTTGTTTGCGTGGCGGGAAAATTTGATGAAACAAAAACAATCAATCTAATTGGGAAAATTTTTTCTGATATGAAAAAAAAAGAAAAAGCAAAAATTGTTCCGGTTGAAGAAAATCAAAAAAATCCTCAGTTGAAGATAAAATTCAAAAAAACCGATCAAACGCATTTGATCTTGGGAACGCGAGGGTATGAAAAAAAGAATAAAGATCGTTACGCATTGGCGCTTTTGGCGACAATTTTGGGGGGTAATATGTCCAGCCGAATTTTTATTGAAGTGCGAGAAAGAAGAGGGTTGGCCTATTATGTCAGCACGGGGACGGAATCTTTTGAAGATGTCGGGTATTTGACGACACGCGCGGGAGTGGAACACAAAAATTTGGCTTTAGCGATTGAAACAATTTTAGCTGAATACAAAAAAATTGCGAAGGAAAAAGTGACGGAGAAGGAATTGCAAAAGGCCAAAGATTATATCAAAGGAAAAACCGTTATGGGTTTGGAAGCGACAGAAGCCGTGGCGATGTTTTTTTCCGGTCAGGCGGTTGACAGAGAAAAGATTTTGAATTTGGAGGAAAAATTCGCGCTTATTGATAAAGTTGACGCAGATGATATACTGAGAGTGGCGCGAGATATTTTTCAAAATAAAAAATTAAATTTGGCGATTGTCGGACCACATAAAAATTCAAAAGAATTTCAAAAAATATTAAATTTATAATTATAATTTATGATTGTCTCCAAATCACAAATAGAAATCACAACAAAAACGATTCTTAAATTTGTTTTTATCTTGTTAATGATTTGGTTTTTGTTTTCAATCTTAAATATAATTGCTTTATTTTTCATCTCAATCATCATTGTTTCCGCCATTAAGCCATCGGTGGATTGGTTGGAAGGAAAAAAAATTCCGCGTTCGGTGAGTGTGTTATCGTTATATTTATTGTTGTTTATTATTTTGGGTTTGGGAATTTATTTTTTGATTTTTCCTATGGCAAAACAGTTTTCCGATTTTGCCAAAGACGCTCCTTCTTATTATGAAAAATTGTCAAACTCATTTATTCCGTTGAATGATTTTTTTCGGCTTAATCATATCAATGTTAGCGCGCAAAACTTTTTTGACGAGATAAGCAAATGGCTCTCCAATGTTCCTCAACATATTTTTTCCACCACGGTTGGAGTTTTTTCAGGCTTCATTTCCACGATTGCGGTTTTGTCTATGGCCTTTTATATGGCAGTGGAAAAAGATGGAACAAAAAAGTTTATCGTCATGGTAATACCTAAAAAGTATGAAAAATATGCGATAGATTTAGCTTCACGAGCGGAGAAAAAAATTGGGAAATGGTTGCAAGGACAAGTTTTTTTAATGATAATTATCGGTGTTGTTGATTTTCTCGGTCTTTGGTTGGCGGGAGTGCCTTATGCTTTGGTGTTGGGAGTTTTTGCGGGTATTTTTGAAATTATCCCTTATGTCGGACCGATAATATCCGCTGTTCCGGGAGTTTTTTTGGGATTTTTAGTTTCTCCGCTAGTGGGATTTTCAGCTCTTTTGGTATATCTTTTATCCCAACAGTTGGAGAATAATATCTTGGTTCCTTTGATTATGAAAAAAGCGGTTGGACTTAATCCGGTGGCGGTAATGTTAGCTCTTTTAATCGGTGCACAATTAGGAGGCATTATGGGAGCGATTTTAGCTATTCCGGTGGCAACTTTCTTTGGTCTTTTAGTTTCTGATTTGGTTGATAAAAATTAAAGGAACATTTTTTGGGAGAAACTTTTGCGACGAGATGAAATTATTTTTTAAAAATTTCCAATTTTATTTTGGAAAATTGTTTTTTGCAAATTGTAATTGAATTGAATAGTCGCAAAAAATATAAATCAAGTTTTGAATTTTGCTTTAACTAAAATTTATTGTTAAAGATTTTTGTTAAAAATTCAATTTTCAAATAAAAAGCAAAAAAATAGCCAGAAGAGAGAATAAAATGTCATTTCGCGCGTTTCTCAATGTCCATTGACGTTCGAAAGAATATTTTGGAAAGTGGTTGTAACAATGAGCCCAGCTATGAAAATTCTTGATTTTGGCCAACCATTTCCATTTAAATTGCCAAAAAAGGACGGTGAGAAGGTCCGGGAACATTGAGAAAAACGCACCAAGCAAAATATTTCTAATTTGATAGGAATCAAAATTTCTAAAATAAATAGCGGAAAATATGAAAAAAAATCCGATGGATAAATCCAAAGCGATTTTCCACCAAGTGTTTTTTATCGTGGCAACTCGTGAATCAAAATATTCTCCGTGGCGAAAACTATCCATTGTAAAATGAATTGTCAGGGATAAAACAATGATAACTCCGGGATGGTAAAAGTTTTTTCCGATGACGGCGCCGGTAAGGGCATGCGTGGCAAGAATCATAAAGGTTGATAAAATATCTATTTTAAACTAAGCTTTAATTATGATTACGGGCATATTATACATTGTGGCGACGCCAATTGGCAACTTGGCGGATATAACATACAGAGCGATAGAAACTTTGCAAAAGGTTGATTTGATTGTTTGCGAAGATACGCGAACATCTCAGAAACTTTTTGAACGGTATAAAATTGCTACTCAAAAAACATCTTTTTATCAATTTCAAAAAAATAAAGGCGCGGTAAAACCGATGCCCAAAGGAGATTTTATTATTTCTCAGTTAAAAGACGGAAAAAATATAGCGCTGGTAACCGATGCCGGAACGCCGGGTATTTCTGATCCGGGCAATCAATTGGTGGAATATGCGGTGAAAAATAATATTGCCGTCATTCCCATTCCCGGAGTTTCAGCGCTTACAACTTTAGCGAGTGTTTCCGGAATTGATTTATCCCGATTTATTTTTTTAGGATTTCCTCCACACAAAAAAGGACGAGAAACTTTTTTCAGAGAAGTTGTCGTGCAAAAATATCCGGTGAGTTATTTTGAATCTCCGCATCGCCTGATTAAAAATCTGGAACTGTTGAAAAGTCTCGCGCCGGAGAAAAGAATAATTCTCGGACGCGAACTGACTAAAATGTTTGAAGAAATTGTTCGGGGAGAAATCAGCGAGGCTTTGGAATATTTTAAAAATAATGAAGCTAAGATAAAAGGAGAAATTGTTATAATTATTCAATAGACCTGTTGCTTAATAACTTACGACTGTAATTTCCACATTTTGGTCAAATTTCCCAAAAATTTTATTGGCTTAGCTAAGGCTAAACCGCAAAAATTGTTTGAAAAATTATGCCTCAAAATCTGAAAATTTCGTTACGCAATTTATTAAGCAACAGATCTATTAAAACAAATGAAAAAAAATAAGTTTTATATCACAACTACTTTAGCCTATATCAATGCCTCTCCGCATATCGGATATGCGCGAGAACTTATTGAAGCGGATGCGCTGGCAAGATGGTATCGTGCTAGGGGTGATGAAGTTTTTTTTAACACTGGCACGGATGAACACGGATTGAAAATTTTCAGAAAATCCAAAGAACTGGGAATGGAAGCTCAAAAATATTGCGATGAAAAAGTGTTGGAATTTGATAATTTGAAGAAGGAGCTTAATCTGAGCTATAACAATTTTATTAGAACGACAGATGAAAAACATATTAAAGCCGTTCAAGAGTTTTGGAAAATTTGCGACAAAAACGGATATATTTATAAAAAAAATTATAAAGTTAAATATTGTGTCGGGTGCGAGTTAGAAAAAACCGATTCGGAATTGGAAAATGGAGAATGTCCTTTGCATCCCGGGAAAAGAGTGGAAATTATTGAAGAGAAAAATTATTTTTTTCGCTATTCTTCTTTTGAAAAAAAACTTTTGGAATTTTATGAAAAAAAACCAGATTTTATTTTTCCGAAACACCGATTTAACGAGATAAAATCTTTTGTTTCCGGCGGACTCAGGGATTTTAGCATTTCTAGAATTAAAGAAAAGATGCCATGGGGAATTGCTGTTCCCAATGACGAATCCCAGGTTATTTATGTGTGGTTTGACGCTTTGGCAAATTATATTTCTGCTATCGGTTGGCCTGAAGAGAAAGATAATTTTAAAAAGTGGTGGCCGGCTATTCAATTTTGCGGGAAGGACAATCTTCGTCCGCAAGCGGCAATGTGGCAAGCAATGTTGATGGCAACGAATTTGCCCGCTTCAAAAAAAATTTTTGTGAATGGTTTTATTACCGCGAATGGTCAAAAAATGAGCAAGTCGCTTGGCAATGTTATCTCTCCTTATGAAATGACTGAAAAATTTGGAATTGACGGAACACGATATTTGCTACTTTCTTTCGGGAATTTTGGTGAGGACAGTGATTTAAACTGGGATGGAATGCAAGAAAAATACAATGCCGATTTGGCGAATGGATTGGGGAATTTGGTTTCGCGCGTGATTAAACTTGCGGAAGATATAAACTTTATTCCCAAGAACGATTTTCCAAAATCACAAAATTCAATGGTTGAAAAATTGATTGAAAAAATGGAACTCGGTCAAGCTTTGGAGTATATTTGGAAAAAAATAAGCGAAGCGAATAAATATGTTGATGATAATAAGCCTTGGAATCTCAAAAAAGAAAATCAAGAAAAATTTGAAAAAGTGATGAGAAAACTTTTAGAAGACTTGAATTTGATTTCTCAATGGCTCTTGCCATTTTTACCGGAAACCTCGGAAAAAATTATCCAATCTCTCAAAACAAAAAAAATGAAAGAAGTTTTGTTTCTTAGGATGAAGTAGTTTATTTATTAATAGGACTTACGCGTTTGACGAGAAATTAATAATGATAATCCATCTCAAGCACTTCAATCTTGATTAAACCAGCAGGAATTAACTTAATTTCACAAATTATGCTTTAGTAATTTTGAGACAAACGCGTAAGTCCTATTAAATTGGAATTAGAGTGAAATAAATATACCAATTTCTAACAATTTAAATTTAAATGAATGGAGAGAATCAGAAATTTTAACTGATACTCTTATTGATATTCAAAAAGATATTTGATTTAAAAAATATGCAAAAACCATATTATGAAAAACCGGGTTTTAAACTATACCAAGCAGATTGTTTGGATCTTTTAAATTCCCTGCCCGAAAACTCAGTGGATATGATTTTTGCAGATCCACCTTATTTTTTATCTAGTGGCAGTTTTACTTGCCAAA
>PFHO01000072.1:1330-4688 GCA_002782345.1 Candidatus Moranbacteria bacterium CG_4_8_14_3_um_filter_34_16 | reverse complement strand
TTATTTTTGTTTTGGCTCTAGACCATCAAATTAATTAATATGTTTCAATTATATCATATTTAGCTAATTGGGGACAGGTCTCTAATGCTTTTCCATGAATTCCTGCCTACTGGCAGGCAGGTGGGTGTCTTCTCAGATGATAGATCAATGAGGCTTTCGGTGTCATTTTAGATTGTCATTTTAGATGATGTGATGTGTACACCGTCTTGCCAATGATAAAAATATATGCTACAATATAAAAATTAGTGAATATTATTGGATAAAAAAAGATTAAGAAGACGGGTGAATCCCGTTTTTTGCTTTTTAAAAACAAAATTCTAAAAATGAAAAAAAACAATTTTTCTTCTCAAAATTTTAAAGATCCTTTCAATTCGCTTCCTTTGAAAAAAGCGTTTCTTTTGATTTTGATTGTTTTTTCTTTTCTCATTGATCTTTCCATTCTGGAATGGGAAGAAAAAATTTCCAATGAAAAAACTGTTACTTTTTCTTATCTTCAAAAAATTTCTCCTCCGTGGGAAGGAAAAATAAAAAAACTCGTTGCCGGTTATCCGATGGAAAAAATGACTCCTTACATTTCTCGCCAAGAAAAAGCAACGGCCACCTTTTTGGTCAGTGTCGCCAAGAAAGAAAGCAATTGGGGAAAAAGAGCGCCCCTTCTCGCCGGAAAAGATTGTTACAACTATTGGGGATATCGCGGTCAAAGCGACAAGATGACTGAAAGCGGTTATACTTGTTTTTCTTCTCCCGCCGAAGCGATTTTCACCGTCGCCAAACGTTTTGACGATTTAAGAAAAAATTCCGGTTTGGACACTCCGGAAAAAATGATTGTTTGGAAATGCGGTTGGGATTGCACCGGACACAGCGAAAAAAGCGTATCTAAATGGATTTCGGATGTTTCTTATTATTTTGATCAAATTTATTAGTTCTTTTGAACTATACTTTTTCCGAAAAACTGGCAAAAAATGTCAGTTCTTTTGCACCACAATAAAAGAAGTGAAATTGAATTTTAAATCTTGAATATCGCGTTCTAGAATTTTCAAATCATAAAGCTTAGCGCAAATTTGAGAAGCGATGACAGCGGAATGCGGATTTAATTTTCCTTCTCGCAAATCTTTAGTGGCACCGGCAGTATCGGGATATTCCTCCAATTCAGTTTGACTCCAATTTCTTTTCAAATACATTCGGCATTGTTTGAGCACTTGTGGATGAGAAACAATTTTTTTTACTTCTTCTTTTTGGCGCGCGGGCAAAACCAAGAGTTGATGTTTGATATCAATTTCAAAAATGTTTTTAATCTGAAAATTGTGCCGACTCATCGCGTAAACCGCTTCCAAAACTATTCCCCCATTGGAATTTTCAATCGGAAAAACTCCTTGATCCACTTTCCCGTTCTCCAAAAAATTCAAAACGTTTTCCACTGTTTCTAAATAATACAATTCATAATTAACAATGTTATTTTTCGCGCAATAATAGTTGCCGGCTTCTTCGGAAAAACTGCCTTTTCCTCCCGAAACACCGATTTTTATTTTCCTCATATTTTTTTGTCTCATTGAATTGACTTTAGCCAATATTCAATTAGAATTTTTATTTTTAGGGTCTACCGCGTTTACCTGAAAATCTATTTATGCAGCCAGCGCAATGACAGAATTATAATCAAAAGTTTCTATCTATAATCTTAGTTTATTTTTTTTGTAATTTCAGCGAACAATAGATTTGAAGGGAAATGCGTAAGGCCTATTTTTATTAAATTGATTAGACTTGACATATTTTTAAATTTTCCGCGCCAATATGTTTAATTTGATTTTTAGATTTTATTTTTTTAGAACTGAGGCGAAAATTGCGTTGCAATTTTCGCCTCAAAAAAAATCCGCTCATCAGATACATCCACCCATTCTTCCCCGGGAAGAATGGTTACGGTTTCTCCCCCGCCATTGGCGTGCGGGAGAGCAATTTTTTTTATTACTTTAACCCTCATTTCTTCCTCCTTCGGCACGAAATTTTCCGCGCCTTTTTTAGAAAGAACAAAAAAAAACCGATCTCGCCCGAGACCGGTTTTGGACTATCTAAAATGTTTTTAACTAACGAATATCCTTTCTCATTTTATCCAATCCAAAACCGATCTGGAAAGTAAACCAGAAATAAAAAACATTAAACAGGTTTTGATTGGAAATTTTTTTCATAACATTCTCATTTTAGTCTTTTTTTTATTCCTGTCAAGCTTCGCTTTCATAAAGGGCAATATATTGCATAATTTGGAAAATTTTTCAAAAAATCCGTTTTAAAAAGCTTTTTTCTTCAGAAATTCCCTGATGATTTCTCTTGACTTTTATGAGTTTTTGTGATAATATAGCCAGTCAACTGAATATTTCAAGTGGAAAATGTTTCCATTTGAAAAGTAGATAGTTATTTTAAAATTAGAGACAAGGAAGGAGAGAGAGAAATGGCGATATTAAAAAAAACTTACGACAAGATGGTTGGGGCTCTTAAAGTTTTATTGGGGAGCGCCGTAGTTGTAGGTTTAAGAGACACCTTGGGAGGAATCATAAAAGAGAAAGGCGTTGAGGCGGGAGGGGATTTTATAAAATCCCTCGCTACTGGCAAAGGTCTTCAGAATGAAGCCGTGTATGGCTTCATTCTTGGGAAATGCGATCTGACAACATCAGAGCGTTCACTTCTCATCCGGGCCATTGAAGGATTGCGGACAGGCACGGAAGAGAATCGGCAAGCCGCCAATAATTTTATCATTTTGGTGGCTTTGGGCGATCCTGATAAAGAAACCGGAGAACGACCCGGAGAAAGGATTGTCCACGGCTTCATCCATCGGATAAATGAATATAAATCCGAGGATGAAAAGGTGCGGATGATCAAGGATAACATCATCCACATCGGCACCGATGCCGAAACTAAGAAAAAAATTGCCGTTGTCCAGAAATGGGCAATTGGTGCCTGGAATGAAATCAAGAAATTCGTGGGACAAATCAACGCTGTTTCTGCTGATTTTAGGCAAAATTCCGAAACAGCATTGAATGAGTTCCGGAGTCTCCCTTGGTGGAAAAAAATGGCATTTGGACATTCTCCAAAGCCAAACAAAAAGGAGGAATAAAAAATGTTCCAACTCAATATAGGAAATATTTTTTCCAGCTCATGGCTAAGAATGAGCTTAACAATAGAAGACGCCGTCTGGACATTATGGACAGTTTTTGTCCTGACGATCGTTGGTATTTTACCGGCGTTCTTCGGAACGCCAATTGTTCATTCTTTTTATTTATCATTTCCTATATGGATCTTTAGCGCTTACAGAATTTTCAGAATTTGGCGCTATCTCCATATAGCGATAGCAGGAGAGGTGTTTGATAGT
>PFHO01000072.1:0-1300 GCA_002782345.1 Candidatus Moranbacteria bacterium CG_4_8_14_3_um_filter_34_16 | reverse complement strand
TGGGACAGTGAACTGGCGGCGAATTATAGAAAGTATGCCGTCAATGTCTGGCTGTCTCAGACTGTAATATTTCTTGCTACTCCGTTATATTTCAATTTTACGAGTGGCGGGAGATTATGGTTACCAATTTTGATCATGGTAATATTTGCTATTGCCATGATCTCGGTTAAGGCTGGGCTGTGGGTTTTTCGCACAGTCGCAGTCATAACCGTATTTATTTTTCTGCTTTTTGCGGGATACGATATGTTCCCGCAAGTTGGCTATGTTCCATTTATTTCAGAGGGAGTAGCCAAGCTAAAGGCAGGGAAATTATTCGGGGAAAACGCGCGTTCACTTGGCGAAGTGAACGCGCTTCGCGCCAAACAAAGAGCGATGGCTCTGCAAGGAGTCATCGCTAAAACTATGGCTTGGCAACAAGCCAATCCGGGAAGAGATGTCCCGGAAAAACTAAGAAATGAATTTGAAGCCGCCAAGATAGGCTTGACGGTTTCCGAATATCAAAAACAGAAAAACACTAGCAACGACACTAGTGTCGGTGCTGGAAAAATATGCAAAGGCAAAAGCTTTGGGATAATATTCCGAAGCGATAATGCTTTTGCCAACGCCTTTCCGGGAGGAAAAGTTTTGGAGGCAGGAAGTTACTGTCTCCAACCGCTCGGGAAGGTAGAAGCTCAATTTGCGGACGAACCTCGTCCGCGACCCCTAGGAAACGACTCTGGATTTGTCGTTCCCCCGGGAAAGAAAGTGATCGGAATTCGCTCCGATCACCAAGTGGAAATTTTTAGGGAATAATAATTCCCTATCCTTTTTAAAAAGGCGACAACTCGCAACACGAGCCAGTCGCCTTTTTTATTTGAAAAAATCGCCAGAAAATCAGATTTGATAAAATAACGCAAAAAAATTAGAAAATAACATGAAAAAAAACTAAAAAAGCCAACCCGCTCTAAGCGCAACATCTACCGCTTGAACAACCACTAGTCCCGCAAGAGCCACAATAATTCCCAGTATTGAATATTGCATTGTTTTTTTAGCTTTTGTCATTTGAGTGTCATCTCCGGTTGAAATCAAATATTGAATACCGGAAATGGCAAAAGCAATAAGCGCGATTATACCGATAATTCCCAATAACCAACTCAAAAGAGACGCTAAAATCTCTTCAACCCCTCCTACCGGATCAGGCAAACCAAGACCATTCGGAAAATAAATCGTGCCGACGGTTCCGGATCCACTTGTTCCGGTTCCGCCAGTGCCCGTGGTTCCTTGATTGGAACAGCACCAACCATCGCTACCGCAAGCGCTA